>SULG01000003.1 GCA_005524015.1 Candidatus Jettenia ecosi | reverse complement strand
AAGCCCGAAGGGCTGTCATGATTATAGATAACACACAACCACGAGTAAATAACCCCGAAGGGGTGAAATGATTGTAGAATCCTATGAATGAAACTGAACACACCAGCGTGTGTCAGAGCACAACGTAGAGACGCAACATCTTGCGTCTCTACCATGGTGTACCAGGATGGCTCTATTATAGTCTATGATAAAGACCGGAAAACAAATGGGTGTGGGAAAGTAAATGATGAATAATAAAAACTATGCAATGTGCTCTGAGATGATAGTACTCTCAAGGTAGTCTTTTGCTGGTAAGGTAATGCAAACCCTGGTATATTCGCCCTCAACACTATCAATAGTAAGCTTGCCATGATGATCAGTAATAATTTTATAACTAATGTTTAGCCCTAATCCAGTTCCTTTGCCGGATGGTTTTGTCGTAAAGAATGGATTTATGATTTTGTCTTTTATCCCGGCAGGTATACCAGTGCCATGGTCACAAAAGGTAACCTTTACATAAGAATGTCCGTTTATTGTTGTCTTCTCACCTAAGATTTCGAGGATTTTATTCTCATGTCCTCCCGGATATTTCTGATTTAGAGTATACCTTGCATTACTGATAATATTCATAAATACCTGTTGAATTGCCTGAGAATTTGCAAATATCTCCGGTAAGTCTTTAGGAATATCCAGCTTCATTTGAATATAATCTTTTTCAAGTTGTTTCCTCATCAATAGAAGGGTATCGTATACTATTTCATGTATGCTCGCAATATTCTTTTTCTCTTTGGGTCTGGCAAAGGAAAGGAGTTTACTAACGATAGTAGCTATACGGTCACCTTCCTTTATAATTCTACCGGCAAGGTCTTTGTCCATGCCTCCTTCACGGCTTTTATTCAACAATATCTGGGCACAATTAATAACACCCGTTATGGGATTATTGATCTCATGAGCCACACCTGCTGCCAATTCACCGAGGAGTACGAGATGCCTTGATCTTACAGCTTCCTTTTCCAGGTGTACTTTTTCAGTTATATCTATGGAAGAGCCCAATACACCAATAATAGTCCCATCTTCATTTTTTATAGGGACGGTAATGGTATGAATAATAAATTCTTGTCTATCCTTAAAATATTTCTCTTCTACATCCATTCTTTTTCCGGATTCTATAACCTCTCTATCGTTTGCTCTATATTTATGAGCAAGTTCTTTCGGAAAGAAGTCATAGTCTGTCTTTCCTGTTATTTCTTCCGGTTTCATACATAAATCCCTGGCGAAGTTTTGATTACAAGCTATATACACAGAATTTTTATCTTTGTAAAATATTCTCATAGGGATATTTTCGAGGAGCAATCGGTACTTACTCTCACTCATACGCAATGAATCTTCTATCCTTTTCCGCGCAATTGCATTTCCAACAATCTCAGCAGTAATGCTCAGCAGATTAATATCCTCAACCCGCCAGGTATCCGGAGAGACAACATTATCAAAACCGATGAACCCGACTAATTCTCTTTCAATACGAATTGCCAGAAGTAACATCGATTTTATATTTTCCCGTTCAAACTCCTCCTTTTCTGCGCAAGCCTCTTCGGGCATTTTAACTACATCAGGTATTTGAATTATATTCATATGCTGAAAGGTTTTCATCAGCCAGGGAAATCTTGCAGTAGGAAGATTCTGGAGATGTTGGGTCTCAGATGATACCCCTTCAGAGCACCATTCATGAGTATTATCCATGATTTTACCATCATCCCGAAAAAGGAATAAGTATGCCCTACTTGCTTTGCTTAATTGACCAATGTCAGCTAACGACTGAGTAATAGCATCATCAAAATCCTTAAGGATAGTAAATCTCCTGGAGATATTAGCCACAGTCGTTTCAAAATTGATCCTGTATTTAAGAGATTCCTCTACTCGTTTATGTTCAGTAATATCAACACCGTACAGGTTAACATACGGAATATTAATCGCTGGTACAATCGTAAAAGAGAATATTTGGTTACCATATTTGGTCTCAATATTCCTTTGTATTACTTTTGTTTGAAAAGTATTAATAACCAGATGACGTAAAAAATCAGGAACAAATTGACCAATATCACAATGCCAATCTTGTAAAAGAGCTTTTCCTGAAGGATTAGCGTAAACAACAGTACCATCCCCTGTAACACACAATAGCGGATGTGGATTTTTCTCAGAAAATGTAGTTATACTTTTTATTTTCTCTTTTAATTGTTTTTGTTTAGCCATACAAATTTGTCTGGTATATATTTAACCTGTGAATGAGCTTCCTGGTATTTTCGGCGAGTTCAATTGTAATATTTTTCATATTTTCGGACAACAACTTTTCAGATCCCTGTTTTACTTGTCATTCCCGATAAACTTGCCCTCGTGAAACTTGTCCTCATGGAAATGGGGAACGGGGAAGCATTCGGGAATGACAGGAAAGGGCCACCATAGATTGTGAAAATCTTAAACTGGCGTGTTTTTTCATAACCAGGACGAACACAAGATGCGCCCCTACCTCGGTTTTGTACCGTATTCTGACTGGATTAATAGGGAAACCGGTTTGGAGATATTGTATGCAATATGCAACGGGTATTTCTTTTGAAAAAGATTCAGAAATTATTTCGCCTTTGATGGTGTAACCTATCAACCATTAAAAACTCTTTCTTCAGCTCAGCTTAAAAGAAAACCCCTTGGATATCAGATATACCATAATTCTGATGAATTTATCTATAAGTCTTGATCAATACTCACAGGACAACGTTGCCAGCATCAATCAAAGTCAAATAGCTCTCCAGGAAATCCGCGTTTTTACATACAGGGCATTACAGGTATTTACCTCTTTCTTAATCTACGCTAAAATATGTTTGCAAATTATTAGTCAAGCTGCCACTTAATCTGAAATTCTATCTCTTCTTCAGAAGAACTACGCTCATGTTCGATATTGATAATGGCAGTAGGCGGAATGACTATTCGTTCACCAGCTACTTGTATCCGGAAGCGATTGCCCTTTTCAATACAATCTGCAAGTCGCCTTAGTTTTATCACAAACTGCTTTGCTGGATAATTTTTCTCAATATCCCGTTTACGCTTTCTTTTTTGTACTGGCATTTAATTTAAACCTCCTGTTTCTGAATATTTCTTAAGCTTATCAAGTTATTATACAGTCTATTTCATATAACAGAATACAATCACGTATGTCAATGAAAAAGCTGTCATTAGAGAGGTCTTATTGCTGAGTTGTTGTTATTTCAGGATTTTCTTTATCCATTTGCCATCGGGTGAAAATGGGGTCAGAGAAAATGGAATCAAATATTTATTGTTGACAAATCAACCTCGACCCCCCTAATTTAGCCGTGATTTTATTTGTTGAAAACCTTTTATCAATATGATAACTTTATACTATGGCAATTATAATGATACCAAAAATCCTGCAAGAAAAACTTACCCCCGAAGGGGCGGAAGCACTTGTCCAAGTACTCGATAAGATTGAAGAACGAAGCGAATCTCGCACCCTCCAGGTGGCAGAGGAACGCTTCGAGAAACGTCTTGTTACAGAAAACCACCAGGCTAGACAAACGTATCACAGAAGAAGCCTCAAAACTAGACAATCATATCACAGGAGAAATATCAAAACTAGACAAGCGCATCACGGAAGAAACATTAAAACTAGATAATCGTATCACAGAAGAAACATCAAAACTAAAAGAAGAAATTAACAAAGTTGATAAACGTATTGAATCTGTTAAAGCCGAATTAATTAAGTGGATGTTTATTTTTTGGGTTGGACAGATCGGAACAATTCTCGCAATCCTCTTTGCTTTTTTCAAAAAATGACAATCATTCCAATAATCCACACCAAAAAGAACAAAGCCCTGAACAAAATACAGGGCTTTAGCGCAAACACAATCCCAGAGATGGCCCAATAAGGAACATCTCTATAATTACCTTATGAACTATAATGATCATGAATCACCACATCTTCACGCCCGATATCAAGACCAAGAAGTTACTATCGAAATTAAGACAGGTATTGTACAAGGGAAAATGTCAAAACGTGCACTTCGTATGGTATTAGAGTAGTACGAGATTTATCAGGCAGCGTTATTGAACAATTGGAAACGAGCACGAGAGCGGAAGCAATTACAAGGTATACCGCCATTACTATAGGGGGAAAAGGTATGTTTTTACATGTCGTTAATGTTGTTTATAGAGAAGGCTATAAACTAAGAGTCAAATTTAACAACGGTGTTATCGAAAATGTAGATTTGAAAGACGAACTCTATGGTGAGATGTTTGAGCCATTAAGAGACATTACAGTATTTAAACAAGTGGTTGTTAACCCGGATACAAATACTATTGAGTGGCCTAACGGTGCTGATTTTGCACCAGAATTTCTCTACAAAATTGGAAAGACGGTTAAAAAAGCTGTATCAAGTGACGTTTAAAAGAAAAGGGAAAAGTGTTTGGACCAAATATTTTACTTCTGGCATAGGTTGTGTGCATAGTAGATAATGATAAATTCTGTACCATGAAAAAAACCTTTCAGTAAGAGTAAAATTTGAATGGGAATCTCCATAACTTAAGTATGGTATCCCTAGAATTCCACATTCAACTCACAGTACATGACAAGACTGCTGGCATCGGGTCAGCTTGAGCGACTTGTTAGGCGCACTCCTGCCATTCAAGGGAATTGAGCGAAGAATCTTCTCGCCTCCTCAATGAAGAACTTTAGGTTTTTCAGGGGTTCAAACCAGTATGTGTCCTGATGTGGGTATGATACCGCGATATTTGGATCTGCTGTGAGATCGGCTCCTGTAATCTTCTTGATGTTGTCAATATATTCATCATCCAGAAGTCCAGCATTATGAGCGTAAAAATGTCGATGCATCATAGCCTCCTGCATGGACTTAAGATGGGGATTTGACGTTAGCTCATACCCCAATGCGTCCCGGTATATTTTTAGAGCTCCATCAGACTGATAGTTCTGTATGCGCTGGAAGATATTTTTCTTATAATTCGGGTCAGCCTTCAAATCAATAAGGTTTTTATGTCCTTTACGAGTCATATAGTAATACTTAAGGCAATTCTCAACAACTGTTCCCAAGCGAATCATTGTAGTCATGTCGAAGAAGCGGTCGTTATAACTGCCATGCCAGAAATCATAGTAATTTTCATAACCGCCAACTATGGTTTTAACGTCAGGGTTTATTAGCTGCTTCCTTAGGCTGCTGCTTAATAAGGGCCTCAAATAAAAATGCACTTCAGCTATTCGATTCACTTCTCGACGAAACATTTTCTTCATACAACAGCCCCTATAATTCAAGCATCCGTGCACCTAACGTCTTAATTCGCCGGCCTGACGCGGCTTGCCGCGGCAGGTCCGGTGGAATGAAGGGTTGGAGCATCAGTTTTCCTCATAAAGAATGGCGTCATCAGTCTTGTAGTACTTGATCGCAGCTCTCTTAAAACCTTTCATGGTTGCCAAATTAAATCCGCCGCCAACGACAGCCCCAACGCCAAACGGAATCAACCGTCCTAAGGCGATACCCCCTCGCTTGGTACCATACTTGGTGACGATCGTTGTTCCCACCTTACGGTTAATACGTTTGAAGATTTCTGCCGGAACCTTATCGAACTGAGCAATTGCAACCTTCGACGCAACACGGATCGTGGCTTCCTTGCCAAGGCTAAGAACACCACACCAAACACCCAGAACACGAACAAAATCTTGGTTGAAGGAGGCACTGGTATCGCGCTCGTAAATTTGTCCTACTCCAATAGTTATGCGAGCCATGCACCGAAGCATATAGACCAAATCGGCCGAAATTGCACCGGCCTCGACGCCGACCTGTACCGCCGTACCTAAACCTGGAATTGCGCTAGGCAACGCCGTAGCCGCACCCTCCAACGCATAGCGCCAGCATATTTTGTTGGCCCATTTTTCTGCCAGAGCATCTTTCGACAACCTCGGATGAGCAGACCGTAGATCGAGATGTGGCGGGCGACATCGTCATGATTTGGCTGCAACGTATCTATCGCCTTGAGAACAAACATTGTCAGCGCTGATTGGTCAGACATTTGAATACCTACACGGACGATTCGATGATGCCCAACATTTCCAGAAATATTTGTCGAAAACCCACGAAGACTGGCAGATTAAACAGGCTAGTAATGCATTGGGGCTTTACAGCTATTACCTCGTTTCATTGCCAAAAAACGCCCGATTTAAGGCTCCGGAGGTTGAAAACGAATGGAATATACTTGAAACAGGATATGGAAAACCCCTTAGGCTCAGGCATCGGTCATATAGTCAGGAAATGTTTTGGTATGGTACCGTAATCCATCCGATAAGTCTTTGGTTAGACTATGTCCAGGCCGAATAACTATCCTAATTGGTTTCTTTATGTTGACTATTGCAGAAGTGTCCCAGATGAACTTTTTTACCACGCCTCTTTCTATGCAGCCTGAACCATAATGGGATGAAATGCAAGCTTTCGTTTTATATATTCAACTTTCCACATGCTATTTAGCGATTGATAGTACCTTTAAGAATATTATGCGTACATTAATTTACTACCTTTTGGTTTAGGGATTGGGTCCCCAAATTCTTTTGCTGTATCAATCCATAATTGAATCGCTTCCTTGGCATTTTTTAATGCATCTTCAGGAGTATCTCCATGAGCCGTGCATCCCTGAAGTTCAGGTATCTCCGCTATAAAAACCTCATCTTCGTTGCTCCAATAAATTATAATCTCATACTTATACATCAATATCTCCTCCCAATTTATACTTTACTAAAACATTCCTTACCTGTTTTACCTGATACGGCTTAGCTTTATTACCAGCCCGTTGAAGATTAATTTTCTCTACCACACCTTCTTTTCTAAACATATGATGACTACCTCTAATCCGCATCTCAAAGCTAAAGCTTATCAACAAATTACATAAATCATCAAAGTGAACGTTTGCATCAGAAGTTCCACTTAAGATTTTGAGCAAAAGTCTTTCGTGCTTACTCATTTTGATTTATTTTAACAAAAACCCAAATTCTATTCACTAGAAAGAGATTATAGTCAAGACCATTACATGCGATAAAGTATTTATTGACTCTGCTGCCTTGAATGGGAAAAGCGTTTGGGTTGATGAAGTGTATAAATTTCATATTTTATAATATTTTTACCCTATATTTTAAGGCTGTCAGCATAGTATCGTACGGCACAGCGGTTGTCAAATAAAAGTCCGAAGAATTATACTGAAAATCTCAATATCTTTTCGTTATAATACTAAAATATTTATTCGTATGCTGAGTTCCGTAATGATTGAGAAGATACATGATTCATAAACACATTAATTTATTTCTCCTGGCAACAGAAAATTTATTACGGCACAGGACAAAGACTGTTGTTGTTTGTCTCTGTATTATTGCCATCCTCTCCCCTTTTATAACAGCTATCGCTATCTCAGAAGGCATCAGGGCGCAGTCCCTGGTTTCTGTTAAAGAAGGTGCAGACCTCTATATCATTTTTGATGAATTTGGCAGGAATGCTGCCATTCCCCTCAAGTATCTCGATGAAATTAAAAAAATCTTTGGCGTAACAAAGGCAATACCACGGATTATCGGCAGAGGCTTTTTGCAAAATAAACTGGCAGTCATTGTTGGCATTAACAAAGAGGACATCCCAAAATCTATCACCTGCATTTCGGGCAGGATTTTTGAAAATGCAAATGAAGTGGTTGTGGGTCATGAACTAAAAGAGCATTTTAAGTTACAGATAGGCGACCAGTTTAGTATGCGTGGACAACAGCGTAAAAATTTTACTGTTGTGGGGATTTTCTCTTCGGATTCCAGTATCTGGGGATCCTCTATGATACTTATGTCTTTCAACGATGCAGGTGAATTGTTCGGCAAGCAGGGTGTTGCAACAGATATACAAATCCACAGTCTGCCGGGACATAATTCAGAAATTGCTACTGATCTCTATGATATCCTGCAAAACGAGCCTTACAGGCTCCAGGATAAACAGATGATTCAATTGTATTTTAAAAAGGGATTTATGCTCAAGGAAGGTATATTTACCGCATTGTATACCGTAGCATTTGCCCTTGGTATACCGGCCATATTAGTAGCCTCAGGTTTCGGATTATCTGAACGGAAAAGGGAGATTGGCATTATGAAGGCTACAGGATGGAATACCCTGGAGGTTTTAGAATTAATCTCCTTTGAGCAGTTGCTTATTAGTTTGCTTGGGGCGACGATAGCCATTGTGCTCTCCATCCTCTGGGTCAAACTTTTCAATGGTGCATTTATTGCCCAATTTTTTATTGCAGAGATACCTATGCTGGCTAAATTTACTTTACCAGCAAGGTTTCTCCCATTGCCATGTTTATTGAGTTTCTTTTTTGCCTTTATCCTTACGATGGTCGGCAGTATCTACTCTTCCTGGAAGGCATCCACCGAATCACCTGTTATATCAATGAAATAAAGCATGATAAAAACTGATCATTTAAGTAAATATTATAGCAGCCATTCTCATCACGAAGTACGCGCCATACGGGATATTACTTTAGAAATCACGAAAAACAGCTTTGTGACATTCAAAGGACCTTCCGGCTCCGGAAAAACCACTTTACTCAATGTCATTGGTACACTCGACAGACCTACCGAAGGCAAGGTGTTTATGTATGACGAAGACATCACTTCTTTTTCGGATATTGCTCTTTCAAGATTACGACGGGAAAAGATTGGCTTTATTTTTCAAGATTTTCATCTCATCCCGCGGCTTACCAGTTGGGAGAACGTCTCTTATCCCCTTATCCCGTTAGGAGTCGATCCCAAAAAACGTTTTGAAAGGGCAAGATTACTTTTAGAAAGGGTTGAGCTTGGTGACCGGTTGGACCACATACCTGAAGAACTGAGTGGGGGGCAGCAACAAAGGGTAGCTATTGCACGGGCATTGGTAAATGATCCTGAGATCATTATTGCAGATGAGCCTACATCAAATATTGATGAGGAAACCGGAGAGCATATGTTAAAACTTTTAACTGAATTGAAGAACAATGGCGCAACTATTTTGGTTGCCACACATGATGCCCGGTTTGAGAAAGTTGCTGATAGAGTTTTTAAACTGAAAAATGGTAGGATTGAGTAAATACAAAATATTTGACAGGATAACAGGAGTAACAGGATATAAATCCTATTAATCAAACCTCTATTATAACTCAAGGACTGCCCTGATAAATCCAGGAGGGGGATATGGAACATAGAGAGTTAACAGAAAAGATTATTGGCTGTTCTTATCGTGTCTATAACAGAATGGGGTTTGGTTTTCTCGAGAGTGTATACGAGAAGTGCATGCTCATAGAATTGCGGAAAGCAGGGCTTAACGCAGAATCGCAAAAGCCTATTACAGTTTATTATAAAAATGATATCGCAGGAAAATTTGTAGCGGATATTATTGTTAATGATACGATTATTCTAGAACTGAAATCAGTTCGTCAAATTATAAATGCCCATGAAGTACAATGAGTTATAGTACTCCATGGATGAAACCGAACATACCGCGTATCTCAGAACACCATGAAAACCTACGAATAAATAACCCCGAAGGGGTGACATGGTTATAGATAAGCAATTACCATGAAATCAAATCCCGAAGGGATGACACCGGAACGCAGGTTTCTCATGTCACCCCTTCGGGGTTGAAAACCTTTTTTCCGTTTCTGCTATAATCATGACATCCCTTCGGGATTGAGAAAGAAAGATACCTTATACCATAACCATGATCTCTCTTCCTGTTCGGTTTCAGTCGTTGATCACTATAACTACCTCGTTGCTACTGGAAAACCGGTCGGCCTTGTTATTAACTTTGGTGAGAAAAAAGTTGAAATCAAACGTAAAATTAAGGATTTAGAAAAATATACGATAAACGCAATTTAAAACTTATCCTGTTTATCCTGTTATCCTGTTAAATAGTTGGATTCTTATAATGATTGTAAATATCTATACCCTTATTATGTTATTTGTTGCATTCGTTTCTTTTTCCTGGGAGGGTTTTTGCTCTATGCAACGATAAAGTCTCTCCTTAGTTTTAAGGCAATCGTGCCTCTTGAGAGAAGGAATCAATTTGAACAAAAGGGATATCTCATTTTCCTGATTGCATGTGTAACCATAGCAATCCGGATGCTTGCCTGGCCGTGGTTCTATATTATGCTCCAGAGCTTTGTCCCGGAAATACCCGGGGCAATGTGTATGTTTGGCGTTACACAAATTTTACCAACTACGGTAACTTTTTTACAAATCATCAAACCCTTTGCCTTTTTTATCATGGGTGGCTGGTTATTGTGCTATTCTATTGATAAATCCACCCCTACAGCGCCACTGGCGCGAAAAAATCTCTATCTCTTACTCATAGTTTGCAGTGTGCTCCTGATAGATAGTATTGCAGACATCTCTTATGTGCTTCGTATGAAGCCATTGATGTCTGTCTCTTGTTGCGCTACCTTCTTTGATGTACCATTAAGGCCATCAGCCATGATCCCACAAGCCATCCTGGGAAACAACTTTCAGATTATCCTGTTTGTTCTCTACTATGTAATAAACATAATCCTCATTGCTTTACTATTTACGACCCTTTGGAAAAACTGGCAATCGTGGTTATCATTATCCGAAAACAGTATCTTTTATAGCCAGGCTGCGATAGCAATTATTAATATCCCCGTGGTCATCTTCTCGTTTTTTGAGATCATTGCTCCAAGGCTTATGCAGCTTCCTTATCATCATTGCATATATTGCTTTATGGGAAACGGCACGGTACCAGACGCCCCTATTATCTTAGGATTATTTACCATTGGTACCTTTGCTGTTGGTTGGATGGGTATCCTGCGTTTCCTTTGTAAGAATGGAGAGGTACAACCAATAACAGAACGGCTTTTAGTAAAGGTAAATAATATAGCCGCCTTTTGCCTGTTAGCTTCTCTTAGTATGGTATCGATACATTTGATCTTTATTTAGACAGGATTAACATGACGGAAAAATTTTGGATTGGAATAGTTATCGCTCTAACAATTGCACTCATCGGTGTATCGTATCAAAAATTTTTAAGAAATCCGCGATGTGCATATGATGGCTCACCCATTGCACCTATTTATGAGGTTGATATTGTCCTTAAAGACGCTTCAACACATCGTTTTTGCTCGATCTACTGTGCAACTCAATGGTTCAGGAAAAATACCCAGCCGGTTGATCATGTTTTAGTTACTGATGAAGTAAGGGGTAATAAGATCGATTCCTATATGGCATACTTTGTGGAGAGTGAGTTAATCACGAATGAGACGAACGACAACCGTATCCACGCCTTTCAACAACGGCAAGATGCCCTTACCCATGCAGAAAAATTTCATGGCAAAATGACAGATGATCCATTCACTATCGATGAATGAAAAAAACTAACCACAATAATACTGTTTCTATTTCTTACTTACCATCTCCTGTTCTTTTAACAATTTATATTCAATGCTATCCACAAGAGCATGCCAGCTTGCATCGATTAAATTTTCTGATACACCGACGGTATTCCAGATATTTTTTTCATCCTGTGATTCAATAATTACCCTCACCTTGGCTGCGGTTCCTTTCCGCGGATTAATGACCCGGACTTTATAATCCACGAGTTTCATATCTTTTAATGACGGGTAGAATCGATCCAGTGCCTTGCGCAGCGCTGAATCAAGGGCATTCACAGGTCCTTCCCCCTCGCTTGCAGAAAGCTCCTGGATACCATCAACCTCCACCTTGACCGTTGCCTCTGTTATCGGTAATCCGTTTTCTCTCTTCTCAACAATCACCCGAAATCCTTGCAAGTTAAAGAAGGGTTTATATCGGCCGGCTTTTTTTCTTACCAGGAGTTCAAATGACGCCTCGGCAGATTCGAATTGATATCCATCATTCTCCAGGTTTTGAACCGTTTCAAGGATAGATCTCATAAAAGCGCCATCATGGGTCAAATGAAACTTTTCTATCTTTGCAAGGATCGTCGAGCTGCCTGAAAGCTCAGAGATCAATATCTTCCGCTCATTTCCCACTGATTCCGGAGGGATATGCTCATAGGTACCCTTATTTTTTTGAATGGCATTAATATGTAGCCCGCCTTTATGGGCAAAGGCGCTGGTCCCTACAAACGGTTGATTAGGCCGAAGAAGCAGATTAGCCGTTTCATAAACATACCTGGATACCTCGGTAAGCTTTTTCAGTCTGCCATCACGTAAACAATGATACCCCCTTTTCAAAACCAGGTTGGGAATAATGGAACACAAATCTGCATTCCCACAGCGCTCCCCAAACCCGTTAATCGTTCCCTGCACCTGTCTCACTCCCTGATCTATGGCTGCAAGGGTATTTGCTACTGCAAGGTCACCGTCATTATGGACGTGGATACCCAACATGCCTTGTACTTTTTGCCTGACGTCTCTTACGATCTCAGCCACTTCTGCGGGTAAACTGCCCCCGTTCGTATCACACAATACGATAGCATCAGCGCCTGAGGACTGGGCTGCCTGAAGTACTCTCAGGGCGTATTCCCGGTTTTTCTTATATCCATCGAAAAAATGTTCGGCATCAAAAAAGACTTCCCGGTTTTTGGATTTAAGATATGCAACCGTATCGGAAACCATCTTGAGATTCTCATCCAGTGATACCTTCAATACATCCGTTACCTGAAAATCCCAACTCTTCCCGACAATGGTAATGACAGGCGTCTCTGCCTGCAGTAGCGCTGTTACATTTCGGTCATCTTCGACATGCTTATCCGCCCTCCGTGTGCTTCCAAAAGACGCGACCTTTGCATGATGTAATTTCAGCGATTTTACTTCCTTAAAGTAGGCTTCATCTTTCGGATTGGCTATAGGATAACCACCTTCTATATAATCTACCCCCAGATCGTCTAACTTTAAGGTAATGGCTAGTTTATCCTGTAACGAGAAGGAAATCCCTTCAGACTGGCTGCCATCACGTAATGTGGTATCGTAAATAAAAATTTTATCCATAACAGAAATACGTTTAACCGCACGTAATAAAGAACCTAAAAGAGGATTTTAAACATCATTATATTCTTTCTATCTCTATAGTTTAAAAAAACTTATAGAAAATAATTATCAAGTAAACGGAAAAGAAGTTTTTAATGATATCAATGGTGCAATAGGTTGTCAAGTTTAAAAGAAATTCGTAGAAAAAGATTGTTTTTTTATTAATTGACCAGACAATAGAAATTCTTTTATAATAATGAAATGATTTTTGTTCAGCCATAGAGGTAGAGAGAAGTTGGTATTCTGCACTATTGTTTTCTGGCTAAATGCTGTATTCTCTATGGTTAATATTCAATGCTGTCTATTAAAACTATTTTTCATTTACTACAAGCGGAGGAAAAACATGTCGCATCCACATCATCCACATGGTCAACAGCCAGGTGGTCAATCCATACCTCATGGGCATGGTAATATGCCAGAAACTATACGAGAAACCTATGCACGTATAAAAGATGATACTTCCGGCAAGTCTGCTGTCGAGTATATGAAGAACATGAAAAATCAGTTGCGTCTGGTTTTTTGGGAAACAACGGCAGGGTGTAACCTGGAATGTATCCACTGTCGCAGGCTTGATGTAAGCACGACTCTCGCCAGAGATGACATGTCTACAAAAGAGGCTTTCGCCTTTGTAGATGCCGTTGCGGAAACGGGTAAACCTATTCTGGTACTCAGTGGAGGTGAACCACTCTTCAGACCCGATATCTTCGAGATAGCAAAGTATGGGGTAAGTAAAGGGCTGAGTGTTGCGCTAGCAACCAATGGAACGCTGGTTGATGATAAGACTGCAAAAAGAATTGTCGATGCGGGCATTGCCCGTGTATCGATCAGTTTTGATGGTGCGGATGCCAAGACTCATGATGAATTCCGAAAGATACCGGGTTCATTCGAACGGTCTACCGCAGGATTTAAACGATTGAAGGATCTTGGCATGAGTATGCAAATCAACTGTACTATTGCAAAACATAATGTCGATCAGGTCGACGATCTGTATCAACTCGCTCTTAAGATGGGTGCAGAGGCATTGCATATCTTTATGCTCGTACCGGTAGGATGCGGTGTTCAGATTGCTGATGATCAGATGCTTCACCCAAAGAAATATGAAGAAGTACTGAACCATTTTTACGATCTTTCCAAAGAGGCCAGGATTCAAACAAAGGCTACCTGTGCGCCCCATTATTTCCGTATTATGCGGGAACGCGCCAAAGAGGAAGGTGTTACCATATCACCTAAGACGCATGGCATGGCTGCCATGACGAAAGGATGTCTGGCTGGCACCGGCGTATGTTTCGTTTCCCATAAGGGAGAGGTCTTTCCTTGTGGTTATTTGCCGGTAGAGGCCGGTCATGTAAGAAAACAAAAATTTGTAGATATCTGGAATGATTCACCTGTCTTTCAAAAGCTGCGCGATCCCGATCTTCTGGAAGGTAAATGCGGGGCATGTGAATATAAGAAGGTGTGCGAAGGCTGCAGGGCACGGGCATTTTACGATACCGGCAACTATCTGGCTGAAGAACCTTATTGCATTTATCAGCCAAAACTGGCCCGTACAGACAAAGTTTAGCGAAGCAAAGCCTCAGACTTATGATAAAATATACGAAATCATACAAGCGCGGGGTTGAGAGATTGTAAGAGTTGTGAAGTTGGGAACCCAGATATTCTCAACCTCACAACTTCTGAATAGGAAATAAGGAAACGTATTGAATATTTCAATATCTGTAGGGTTGTTTGGCAAGGCTAAAGGCCTCGCCCTACATTGACACTGTTTTTTACTGAAAGCAGCCTTGGTATTATTGCCAGGCCTTTACACCTTAACGACCTCTTCCTTTTCTTTTTCTACTTTATCGAGTCCAAAAGCTGTATGAACAGCCCGTAAGGCACGATCAGCATGGGCGTCATCAATCACACAGGAGATCTTGATCTCTGAGGTGCTGATCATCTGAATATTGATCTCCTCGTCGGCTAATACACTAAACATTTTTTCAGCTACACCGCAATGGCTCCGCATGCCAATACCTACCACTGAAAGTTTAGCAATCTTACTATCATACATAACTTCTTTAGCGCCAAGGTCATTCTTTATCTTTTCTGCAGTTTCCAGGGCTATTCGTAAATCACTTCTTGGAACCGTGAATGTTACATCCGCCCTGCCCTCGATACTGGCATTCTGTATAATCATATCTACGTTAATATTCCTTCGGGCAATCTCATGAAATATCTTAGCAGCCTGACCAGGAACGTCGGGTACAGCCCGAATGGTAATCTTTGCATCTTCTTTGCTTACTGCAACGCCGCTAACAACGATATCCTCCATCTCCTTCACCTCCTTACAAATCAACGTCCCTTCGCTATTATTAAAACTTGACCGGACATACAGGGGAACGTTATATTTTTTTGCAAATTCGATTGAACGGGAATGCATCACCTGTGCTCCCAGGCTTGCCAGTTCAAGTATCTCATCGTACGATACCTTCTCAAGTTTCCGCGCATACGGAACTTTCCGTGGGTCAGCGGTATAGATACCATCCACATCAGTAAAAATGTCACATCTGTCTGCCCCCATGATAGAGGCTAAAGCTACAGCCGTTGTATCCGAACCACCGCGTCCGAGAGTGGTAATATTTTCATTTGCATCAATACCCTGAAATCCGGCAACAATAACAATTGTACCGTTCTCCAGTTCTTTTTGAATACGATTCGTACTAATGTTCCTGATGCGCGCCTTGGTATGATAGCTGTCAGTAATAATACCTACCTGTCCTCCGGTAAAAGAAACAGCCGGATATCCAAGCGCATGGATTGCCATAGCCACAAGGGCTATGGAAATCTGTTCTCCGGTAGACATAAGCATATCAAGTTCACGTGTTGATGGATTATCCGTTAGTTCGTAGGCAAGATCGATCAGTTCATCAGTCGTTTGACCTCTTGCTGACACTACCACAATTATCTTGTTCCCGGCCTTGTATGTCTCTATGATGCGTTTTGCGGCCGCCCTAATACGTTCTGCATTGGCTACAGAAGTGCCACCAAATTTCTGTACGATAAGTCCCATATACTATCCTTAAAATGCGTTATTCCCTCTATCGGTAAACACCGAGCTTCAATAAATAGTTATTTAGATTATTACATGTATTTATTAAAGTCAATCTTTTTCTGGATTGAAAAGGATTAAATCTTTTATAATTGACAAGATATCAAATTATATTATACTGGCAATAAGCATTGTCTGTTCGCCAATGTCTATTATTTATATGCGATAACCATCATTAAACAAGGAGGTTTTTTTATGCAAGGGAATACACAAGTTATCGAAGCGCTCAATGAAATACTTACCTCAGAATTGACATCCATCAATCAATATTTTCTCCATGCCAAAATGTGTGAGAACTGGGGATATCAATGCTTATATGAGGATAATGAAAAGAGAGCAATAGAAGAGATGAAGCATGCAGAGAAATTGATGGAGCGCATGTTATTTTTAGAAGGTAGTCCTACCGTTAGTAAACTCGATAAAGTCACCATAGGAAAAACGGTGAAAGAACAAGCGGAAAATGATCATGCATTAGAAATGACAGCAATTCAGAGACTTCAAAAGGCTATCAAACTCTGCATCGATGTGAGTGATGGTGGCTCACGCGAGTTACTGGAACATATCCTTGTCGAAGAAGAAACCCACGTCGATGATTTAGAATCCTATTTACAACAAATCAAAGATATGGGAATCGAGAACTTCTTGTCTGTACAGGTACATAAAGAAGGGAAATCTTAAGGACTGAATACCCGTTAGCGGAACTTCAACTCTTATCGTGATAAATAAAACCAACAATGCCATACGCCTGAATTGTTGGTTTTATTTATTTCATGTTTAAGATAAATTCAAAACTAATAATTTAGGTTCTGTCATCTCTTCGATAGCATAACGGACACCCTCCCGTCCAATACCCGACTCCTTAACCCCACCATAAGGCATATTATCAGAACGGAAAGATGGCACATCATTCACCATCACACCACCTACCTCCAAATGCTCATAGGCGTAAAAGGCGTGCCGTATATTATTCGTAAATACACTTGCCTGTAATCCATAGATAGAATCATTTAATTGCCTTACCGCTTCTTCAAAAGTATCGTGTCCTGAAACTGTTACAGCCGGCGCAAATAGCTCATGGGTATTAACCTTCATTTGCGGCGTGGTATTGGTAATTACCGTTGACTCATAGAACGTGCCTTTACGTCTTCCTCCGGTAATAAGTGTCGCGCCATCTCTTACCGCTTCGTTGACCCATAATTCCACCCTCTGTGCAGCCTGCTCATCGATCATTGGCCCAAGCCTCGTTTCTTCTTCCATAGGATTACCCATTTTTAATGTCTTTATGTCATCTACAAAACCTGACATAAAGTTGTCATATATTTTTTTATTAACAAACAACCTTTGGAGAGATATACAAACCTGTCCGCTAAATGAGAAAGCACTGGCAATGCATCGCTTCACCGCATAATCCAGATTATCACTACTATCAATAATCGCACCCGCATTTCCACCCAATTCCAATGTTACCCTCTTCCTGCCAGCAATCTGTTTCAGCCTCCAACCTACCCCGGCGCTACCCGTGAAGGTAAGCATCCTGATACGTTCGTCTGCTACTATTCGTTCGGCCAGATTTGTTGTACAAGGGAATACGCTAAAACCCTCTGCAGGCCAACCTGACTCAGAAATAACCTCGCCGAGAAGCAGCGCAGTCAGAGGTGTTTTTAAAGATGGTTTGATAAGAATGGGATTTCCTGCTGCAAACGCCGGCGCCACTTTATGGGCTATTAAGTTCAGGGGAAAATTAAAAGGTGAAATACCTGCTATTGGCCCTATGGGAAAACGTCTGTTTATACCAGTCCTATTCCTGGATCGCTCGGAAATATCTAAAGGAATGTATTCTCCAAACATTCTTTTTGATTCCTCGAATGCTATTTGGAATGTCCCGACAGCCCTTTCTACCTCAGCCCGGGAATCGGCAATAGGTTTACCCGCTTCCAGCGTTATCAACCGTGCAAACTCTTCACTTTTTTTACGGATTCCATCGCGAATATTACCAAGAATTTCAGCTCTTTTAAAACCAGGGAGCTTTCTCGTTTCTTCAAAGGCACGGACAGCCGCCTGGATAGCATCCTCCGCATCATTTTCTTCTGCCAAAAAGGTAATACCTATCATATCATTATTATAGGGATTCCTTATCTCGATCACATGCTTACCTTCCCGCCATTCGCTGCCAATAAGATATCTACCGGTATTTTGCATTCTTAAGCTCCAAATTATTCATCGGATATGTTATACATCGCTCCATGAGCAGATGTAGTAATTGTATGAACCCCATCCTCTTTTTTATACAAAATTGCAGGTATTTTATACATAGAAAATTTCTCAATAACCGTTACCCTGCTCTTACTCTTCATTCCTGGTAAAAATCTATGGTAATACTATGAAATATATGGTATTGTTTTAACCGAAAATTTTTGTTATAGATTGTTAATCTTTATCTCATGAACGAAAGAATTGGTGTAGAAATCTGCTTCTATTAAGAAAAACATACGTTAATCCCCCACTCTTTTTACTCCACGGTTAAAAAAGAATTTATTATAGCATTACTGTTGTTTCTTTAAAATAACAATTACTATGAGGTAAATTATCCTATGTACTCAATGAAGTCTTTACATACGTTATTCATATTCTTATTTGGTTTTTCAATGTTGATGTTATCGCCACAAACATACGCGGCGGTAAGCCAGGTACACCTTTCCTGGCAACATGATCCCGCAAGTTCTATGACAATTATGTGGTCATCAGATACCAGTCACAAGCCGCCAAAGGTTGAGTATGGAGAGACTACCGCATATGGCAATGTAGTTACCGGAGTGGATACCGAGCATGGCGAATACATTCATACCGTTGAATTAACAGGCCTTACCCCGGACACGCTTTATCATTATTGTGTAAGTGATGATGGGGGATTGTGGAGTCAGGATTATACTTTCTGGACTGCGCCGGCGCCGGGTACATCAGGAACCAACGGTTTAGTTTTTACTGCCGTAGCAGATAAAAACTCAACGCCAAATTCTATTCTTATTAATTCAGCCCTCGCTGCCCAGAATGCTGATCTGCACATCATTGCCGGCGATCTTGCATATACAGCATCTGATAGCAACTATCATACCTGGATTGAACAACAATCTGTTTACGCCGCTTCTGCCGCCGTGATGCCGGCATGGGGAAACCACGATATTGATAAACCCTCCTATAGTTTTGCTCAGGCCCATTTTGCAATGCCCACAAATGGAACTTCGACCGAGCGATATTATTCTTATGATGTTGGGAATGCACATTTTCTGGCAATTGATTCAAATACCGATAACTCAACAGATCCTGGCAGCGCCCAGCATACCTTTATAGATAATGATCTTGCCTCTGCTGCATCAAATCCCAATATACAATGGATTATTGCTTATTTCCATCGCAATGTTTACTCAGGTGGAGGCGGGCACTCTGATTATACAAAGCTACGGACAAACCTTCAGCCCCTCTTTGATAAACACAACGTTGATTTGGTATTCCATGCCCACAACCATAATTATGTCAGGACCAAACCACTCGCTTACGATTCTATTATTAAGGATGACTCGGATAATTTTGGACCAGAAGCTTATGATTTCTCTAATGCCGGACATGGACAAATTTATCTCGTGGTTGGCGGAGGTGGTGCGGAACTTCATCCTTGCTCCACTACACTACCCAATTGGGTTATTCGGTGTGATTCGGAATTTTCATTTGCTCGCGTTACCATTCATACGAACACGTTAACATTTCAGGCGCTGAGATCTGACGGCTCCATACTTGACGATGGATTCATCATCAGAAAATCTCCTGCCGATGCCCTGGCGGCTCTTTATTCTTTTGACGAGGGAAGCGGGCAGGTTGCAACTGATTCTTCAGGCAACGGCAATCATGGTACCATCGTCGGAGGAGCTATATGGACAACAGGAAAAAGCGGAGGAGGATTGAGTTTTGATGGGATTAATGATTCCGTACTCGTTCCCCGTATAAACAATGATGAGATTTCTCTGTGCGCATGGTTCAATAAAAACACAAACGATACGGCTCTTGCTGACGCAATATTTGGTGGAATGAGATGGAACCTAAACCCTCAGTTACGACAAGGATTTGATGTACGATTCAACCCCGATAGCCCTGATATCCTCAGATTTGCATTGGTAACCCAGAATAAAAGTGGGGATAAGACAATAAAAACTGCCACGGCAAATTTACTCAACTCAATTGGCAACTGGTACCATGTTGCAGGCACTTATAACAAAATAAAAGGAAAACAAAAGCTGTATGTAAATGGAATGCTGGTTACTATGCAAACCCATCCCGTAGGAAATACCATAGTCCCAATGACAGCCTATCCTGATATGAGAGTAGGTTACTCAAGGGTTAATAAGGGGTATTTTAGTGGCATTATAGACGATGTACGCCTTTACAATCGGGCATTAAGTGACAAGGAGATACGAGACTTATACAACGCCTTTACCACAGGCATACAGATACACTATACCCTTGATGAAGGGGCAGGAACAATAGCCCATGATGCCTCAGGTAATGGTAATCATGGTGAAATCCAGGGAGCTATATGGGCAGCAGGAAAAAGTGACAACGGATTGAGCTTCGATGGGATTGATGATTCTGTATCAGTACCCCGCATGAATCATGATGAAATCTCTCTGGGTGTGTGGTTCAGAAAAAATACCAACGATACGAACCATTCCGATGCGATATTCAGTGAGTTAAGATGGAGTTCAGACCCACAACTCCGGGAAGGGTTTGAAGTACGATTCAATTCCAGCAGCCCAGATACTCTCAGGTTTTCATTGGTAACCAGGGATGGAACTGGAACCAGGACAACAAAAACCGTGAAAGAAAATTTAATCAATTCCGTGAATACCTGGTATCATGTTGCCTGTACCTATAACATGACGACAGGGCAGCAAAATCTGTATGTAAATGGACAGCTAGTTGATACCAATACACATCCGGCCGGAAATACGATTGTACCATTGACCTACTATACTGACATGAAGATAGGGTATTCACGGTATAAGGAAGGGTATTTTAACGGTCTCATAGATGACATCCTTCTCTATAAGCATGCCTTAACCAGCCAGGAGATACAGGACTTGTACAATAGTTATTAACCATAAAACTTATGATTGAGTTTACTCAAAAATGCACGAGAGTTCCCCTGAAATCACTCTTTCATAAAGAGTGATTTTCGGGGATTTTAATACAAGCATCTGAGCTTTTGTAATCACATGGACAACCGTATGAGATTAATTGTTCTCAAGCCCATATACATGTTCAAAATAGGTGCGTAATAGCTCTGCTACACTCCAGGCCTGAGAAATACACCCACGTGGGGTGTGAGGAGGGTCTCCATCAAATATTTCAGAAATCGTTCCCAATCCGGATTCAAACAGATGCGTATAAAACGGCTCAAAAAGTCCTTCGATATATTTTTGCGTATTTTTATGGTCCGCATACACCCTGGCATAGGCAGAAATATAGGGACCTATTAACCACGGCCACACAGTGCCCTGATGATATGCCTTATCTCTTTCATAAGCACCTCCAACACAATGCCCCATATAATCTTTATCTTTTGGCGAAAGAGTTCTCAGGCCATAAGGTGTCAAAAGATGCTCTTGTACTATCTCAATCACACGTTTCTGTCTTCTCATGGTTAACATCGAATGTGGCAAACTTACAGCAAATATCTGATTAGGGCGAATGGCCTTATTTCCTGTTTCTCCCTCTATGAAATCATAAAGGTACTGTCCTTCTTCAAACCAGAAGAGTTTATTAAATGACTCACATACCTTCTGTGCCAGGATACTATAATCTGTACTCTCATCAGGTAAATTCATCTCACGGGCAAGAAATACCATGATTTGCAGTGCATTATACCAAAGGGCATTGATTTCTGCTGCCTTTCCCATCCGTGGTGTCACAACCCAATCCCCCACTTTCGCATCCATCCACGTCAGCTGCACCCCTTCTGCACCAGCATCGATTAGACCATCCGTATCCATATGGATATGGTAACGGGTTCCCTTCTTATAATACTCAATAATCTCCTTGAGTACCTTGTATAAATCCCTGCGAACGGTATTGAAATCTTTTGTAAAACGCAGATACTGATATACTGCATGAATATACCACAGTGAGGCGTCGACAGTATTGTATTCAGGAGTCTCTCCATAATCCGGGAACCGATTGGGAATCATCCCCTTACTGACATACCGGGCATACGAAAGTAATATTTTCCGGGCATCTTCAAATCTTCCCTGTACAAGGGTAAGTCCAGGTAGTGAGATCATAGTATCCCGTCCCCAATCTCCGAACCAGTGATACCCTGCAATAATACTTTTCTTATCACCTTCCCGCTTTACAATGAAGCTATCTGAAACATTCAACAAGGATTCAATTAACGTAGCAAGGTTTTCCTTCGTTATATCTTTTGTCTTTTCTACCCCATTCTTTTCACAAGTCCGGTTTATTTCCTTTTTGCGAAAAGAGAAATAATCGATATCGTTCTTTTTCAAAGGAAAATCAGAGGAAATTAAGAGATCTGCATTTCCATTATCATCACACTTTTTTCTGTATAGACCCTTCCTGCGGTTAATTTCTGTATTGAGTAATTCCAGAATATCCCATCTCTCACATGCATTTGTTGAAGCAACAATATAGGAATCAATCCCTTTATTCAGATCAAACTGCAGAGCAAAGGGGCTAAAGTGGTCTTCGTGCGCATCCAGACCTCGTTCGAGCTCCTTTGGGTATTCCATATTTTTATACCAGAATTGAACTGTATCGATTGATTGTGCGTTATGAAAAAGATACAGGGGGGGAAGTTGTTCATATGGCTGTAAATATATTCCATGCGGAAGAATATGATACTTGGTCTTTAAAGACGGATTTTCGGAGGTAAGCCAATGATAATCACGAAATGCAATCATGATCCTTATCTTCAAGGATAAAGGAGCTAACGGCTGTGCTCCTCTACCAGTCACTTGATACAAAATGATAGTAGTATTTTCACCGTGAACCATAAACACTATTTTTTTTATATCTACCCCGCTCACAGAATAAGCAAAGGTAGGAAATGGATGTAAGCTAAATTGAATAAGATTTTTATATCCTTCAGGATGAATTGCATTCGGGTAAAAATTCGTAGAGAGCGGAAACTGCTTCTCTCCTATAGAGAGAGTTTCTTCCACTTTAGATAACAATAAAGACCGCCCTAAGGGAGGTCTTGTAGCAGCCATAAGGAGACCATGATACCGCCTTGTATTTGCGCCGATTATTGTAGAAGAAGCATAGCCGCCAATACCATTGGTCTCTAACCACTCCTTTTCTGCGCTTAAGGAAAGGTCATGACAAATATCTCTATTGAAGATGATTGTTCTACCGGATTCTTTACTCCTGTCTCCGTCTTTAAGAATATCCATAAGTCTCCTTTTCAAAGGATGAAGGGAATAATAAGGTGGCTGGGGCCATAACCTTACACTGTTTTTATTATACTCTCATGGGGAATAAATCTTATCGGAAAAATGATAGGAACCTTACCCTTCCAGCACGTACCGATAATACCCATTTCTCATAATAATTAACAAAAAAGTCATTTTTAGCAAAATATTTGATTCACAACAAAAAAATAGTATAGTAGTTGTAATTCAATTTTGCTGTATATCATAAAAGTATCATTTCAGGTTCATGTATGACAAGTACAACAGGCGTATCTATTGTTTACTGCGAGGATTATGATAAAGAAAAGGTCATTTCCGCTATCGATCAGATTTTTCAGCATTTTGGCGGTATCCAGAGCATTATAAAAAAGGGAACACGGGTATTATTAAAACCAAATTTTATAAAGGAGAGCACGCCTGAAGAATGTGCGGTTACTCATCCTATAATCATAGAAGTGATAGCCAAAAAGATACTGGAGATGGGGGCCACACCCATTATTGGTGATAGTCCTGCTTTTGGTTCTGTCTCAAAAATTGCAAGGCGGATAGGTATTGACCACTTTGCAAAGGAGCATGGTATCGAGATTATCGAACTTAATATGCCACGCAGGATAAAAACAACATGCGGAGTAAAATCATTTTCGCTCACTGTTTCTGGTAAAGCACTGGATGTAGATACCATCATAAACCTTCCCAAACTGAAAGCCCATGTACAATTGCTCTATACTGCCGCAGTGAAGAATATGTACGGATGCGTCAGCGGCAAGAGAAAGGCATGGCGACATCTTCAGTCGCATGATGACCTGAGCTGGTATACAGAAATGCTCTTAGCAAATTACCAGGCTGTGAAACCTACTTTTACCATCGTGGATGCCGTTATGGCTATGGAAAAACATGGGCCAACGGGTGGGACACCCAGACAGGTCTCTTTAATCCTCGGAGGTATTGACTGCATCGCCATTGATCGTATCCTGGCAGAGGTTCTTTGCGTTTCACCATCTCAGGTGCCTCTTCTAAAAGCCGCCAAGCTGCATAACATAGGAGAACAAAATATGACTAACATAGAGATTTTTGGCAAATCATTGTCCACCGTAAAGATATCGGATTTTATACTTCCAAAACTCATGCCAATAGGATTTAATATCTTTAAGATCATGAAGAGTCTTACTAAACATCTTTGGATGAAGGGTTTTTCCAAAACCATATTATTTCTTTTAACAAGTAATTTTTTATTGCCTATGTACGCCTTTTCAGAAGCAGATAGATTAAAAAACTTCCCGTCACAGGTCGCTCACCATGATATTGTCCATATCCCGACGGGTGAAAAGGTACAATTTTCTGACCTTACCCGTTTTTTTGATTGTGCAAGCGTGCTCTACGTTGGCGAAACCCATGCAAATAAGGCAGCTCACCAGGTGCAGCTAAAGGTGCTTCAGGCATACTATGAAAAATTTGGAAGTAACATAGCCATTGGTATGGAGATGTTTACAAGACCATACCAACCTTTTTTAGACCAGTGGGTTGCGGGAGAGATTGACGAGGAGAAATTTCTTGAGGATACACGATGGGATAAAGAGTGGGGATATGATTATTCTTTATACAAAGACATCTTTGACTTTGTCCGAGAAAAGAAAATCCCCATAATCGCCCTGAACGCACCCAAGGAATTGGTAAAAATGCTGCACAATAAGGGGTTGAAAAATTTAAGCGAGGAAGAGAAAAAAAATTGCCGGAAATTGATACAACCGATTTCTTTCATAGAATCTATTTGAAAAAAGCCATTATGGAACATGTAGGCAGTTCAACAGATTTTGAAAGATATAATGATGTACAATCTTTATGGGAGGAATACATGGCTCAGACGATTGTAGATTATTTATCCTCATGGGAAGGGAAAGACAAGAAGTTTCTCACCTTTGTAGGGAATGGCCATATTGTGTATGATTTTGGAATACCGAAAAGGGTGTTTCGCCGCACACCTCTCCCCTATTACACCATCTATCCGGCCGAATTCACTGAGGGAAAACCGACGGGTAATCAAGACTTATTTTCAACAGACATTCCCCTGGAACCAGCCGATTTTGTTTGGGCTATCCCACCGGTAGAAAAGGAAAAAAAGATGGTATACCTGGGAGTACAACTTCAAAAAACAAGCGATGATAAATTAGTTATCCAGGAAATAGGTCAGAACAGTCCTGCTGAAAAGGCGGGTTTCATGGTAGGTGATAGTATCTTATCAATTGATGGGAGAGTAGCAAAAAATGTCATGGATCTGGTCCATTATTTACAAACAAAGCAGTTTGGCGATACCTGTAATGTGGAGATTGAGCGTGGCGGGACTAAGATTACCTATTCAGTCACTCTTTTTGAAATAGAATAACTTGAATATGAGAGGCTTATTCAATACAATGATTGTTTATTGTTTACGGAGATTTGTATATATTTCTGACGAAAAGGTTACAAAATAAAAACCATGCGGACAAAACTGTCAACACAATACAACCCAAAAGAGATAGACGACAAATGGTATCAGTTTTGGGAGGAAAAAGGGTTTTTTCATAGTGAACCAAACCCCTCTCAGAAACCATATACTATTGTCATTCCTCCTCCCAATGTTACTGGTGTGCTTCATATGGGACACGCCTTAAACAATATTATTCAAGATATTTTGATCCGATGGAGACGCATGCAGGGATACAACACCCTGTGGATGCCTGGTACGGACCATGCAGGCATTGCTACCCAAAATGTAGTTGAACGGGAATTAGCAGCTAAACACAAAAAGCGTGAGCATCTGGGACGGGAACGTTTTATAGAAGAGGTCTGGAAATGGAAAAATCAGTACGGCTCAACTATTATTAAACAATTGAAAAAACTGGGAAGCTCATGCGATTGGGACCGAGAAAGATTTACGATGGATGAAGGCCTCTCAACTGCAGTGAAAGAAGCATTTGTGCGATTGTTTGAGAAGGGCTTAATCTATAAAGGTAAATACATGATTAACTGGTGTCCCCGATGCTGCACAGCCTTAGCCGATGATGAGGTTGAGCATGAAGAACATGAGGGGAATCTGTGGTATATAAAATATCCGTTCAGGGACGCTCCGCATCTCTATTTTATCGTAGCAACAACACGCCCTGAAACCATGCTGGGTGATGTTGCCGTAGCCGTTAACCCGAAAGATGACCGCTTTAAGGATATGATAGGTGAAATCCTTACCCTCCCTGTTACCGGACGGGAATTGCCAATAATTGCCGATGATTTTGTAGATCCATCTTTTGGAACCGGTGCAGTTAAAGTTACACCTGCTCACGATCCTAATGACTTTGAGATTGGCAAACGCCATACGTTAACCCCCATTGTTATTATGCATGAGAATGGGATTATGAATGAGAATGCAGGCGATTACGAAGGACTGGACCGTTTTGAGTGCAGGAATGCTCTGGTAGAAGAATTAAAATTGAAAAAATACATTGAAAATGTCTCCCCTCATAAGCATTCAGTTGGACATTGTTACCGATGCCATACCGTCATTGAACCTTATATCTCTGATCAGTGGTTTGTAAAGATGCGTCCCCTTGCAGACGCAGCGATAAAGACAACACAGGAAAAGTCTATAACATTCTTCCCTGATCGATGGGAAAAGATATACTTAAGTTGGCTGGAAAATGTCCGGGATTGGTGCATCTCAAGACAGATCTGGTGGGGACACCGTATTCCCGCCTGGTATTGTCAGGAGTGCAGGGCAACCACAGTAGCACGTGAAACGCCTATGAAATGTTCAAAATGTGGTAGTACTCAGTTGAAACAAGATGAAGATGTACTTGATACATGGTTCAGTTCTGCTCTATGGCCTTTTTCCACAATGGGGTGGCCTGAGGAAACACCTGAATTACTGTATTACTACCCTACGTCTACCCTTGTTACTGACCGGGGAATTATCTATTTCTGGGTAGCCAGAATGGTTATGATGGGACTCGAAATGATGCATCAAGTCCCTTTCTCCAATGTCTACATCCACGGTACAATTCTCGATGAACAGGGAAGGAAAATGAGCAAATCGCTGGGAAACGGCATTGACCCCCTTGTTATGATTGATACCTATGGAGCAGATGCTGTGCGATTTTCGATTATTATCCTAACCACGGAAGGCCAGGATATAAAACTTTCGGAAAGCAAATTTGAGATGGGTCGTAACTTTACGAACAAACTCTGGAATGCCGCACGGTTTGTTATGATGAATTTGGAAGAAGAATGTCCGAAAGAGATTACCATTGAACCCGGAGATTATCAATTTGAAGACATGTGGATACTCAACCGGTTAGATGCAACAATTGAGGTCTGCACTTCATCTCTGGATCAATTCAAGTTTAATGATGCGACCATGAAAATCTACGATTTTATGTGGCACACCTTCTGCGATTGGTACCTGGAAATCGTTAAAGCTCGCCTCTATGAGCCGGTAAGTCCCAGAGATAAAAAGGTGGCACAAACAGTATTGGCAAGGGTATTTAATCAAATGCTCCGTATATTACATCCTTTTATTCCTTTTATTACAGAAGAATTATGGCAAAATTTAAAGCAAACTATTTCTGAAAATAAAATTGATATCGGGAATGATATACACGGTAAGACCATTATCGGTAATATGTGGCCCAGGGCGACAAAACAATATGGAGATCATATCGAAAAAACCATGGTCGTCCTGCAGGATATTATCCGTGCTATTCGGAATATACGGAGTAAGATGAATATCATGGAAAAACAAAAATTGAATGCGGTGGTCTCTTTTTCAGAAAATGGCGAGTTCGGATTGAAAGAGCATGCAGATATCCTTAGGCGAATGGCCAACCTTGAGCATTTAGAGATTGGTAAAAATCTTACGAAACCCATTAACTCCGCTTGTGAAGTTATTGGACAAATACAAGCATTTGTGCCACTTGCAGGTATTATAGATCCGATGGCTGAAAAAGAGCGGCAACTAAAGCATTTAAAACAACTGGAAGACCATTTACTCGTGGTAAGGCGTAAGCTGGAAAATCAAAATTTTGTTGCAAGGGCGCCCGCTCATGTTGTAGCAATGGAACAGAATCGCCAGAAGGAATTGTTAGATCAGATTGGTAAGGTAAAACTCATTTTGCATGATCTTGAGTGCAGAATTTGAGGAGTTAAGAGACTTTTCATCTCCTCAGATTCCAGAGAATAGTTTTTCAATAGTTCAGTATTTTTACGGTTAAGTTTTGGCATTAAGGTAAGGAATTCATGAAAAAAATATTTTATATCCCTGTGTTTTACATCATGGTATCATACTTTATTTCGATCTCAGGTCTTCACGCCGGGATATCTACTTCACCTGCAATAACAAAAAAATGTCCGACATGTAATAAGGTGTATTCAGAAAAGACAAAATTTTGCGCTGAAGACGGATCAAAATTAGTAGAGATACCAGGAAAGATGGTATGCCCGGATTGCAATAAAGAAGGGACTCCGGGAGAAAAATTCTGTAAAGAACACGGAAAGAAACTTGTTTCACCTTCTGCGGTTTCTCCTCTTCAGGAAACAGACGCTATAGAAAACAAAAAAGAACTTGCTAAAAAATATTATAAAGAAGGCAATGATCATTGCGATGCCGAATCATATGATTTAGCGATAGAGTCATATAAAAAAGCGGAAGAAATTTTTTCTGATTTTCCGGCGCTTCATTATAATATGGGTTGGGTTTATGGCAAATCAGGAAACGCGGAAAAGGCAATACAGCATTTACAAAAGTATATCGTACTCGCACCGGATGCTACCGATCTCACGGAGGTACAAAGTTATATCATCATTCTAAAACAAGCGCTGGAGAAGCAGAAGCATCTTCGGGATACTTTCAAAAATCGGGATGAAACCATGAAAAAGGCGTTGATTGAGCAGAAACAAAAATATGGAAGCGTTACCATACCGGCAGGCGAGTTTACAATGGGAACGAATGAAGCCAGAGAAGATGCATTTCCGGAACACAAGGTCTATTTGGATGCATTTAAAATTGACCGCTATGAAGTAACAAATGCCCAATACTGGGAATTTTTAGAATATATAAAAAAGACAAACGATCATAGCAAATGTTTTAAGGGAGAACCCAGTGGGAAAGACCATACCCCAAGATTCTGGGAAAACGAGTACTATAACGTTCCGGATTACCCTATTGTCAGAATTGATTGGTATGATGCCTATGCGTATGCTGCCTGGACAGGGAAACGGTTACCTACCGAGGCTGAATGGGAAAAGGCAGCGCGGGGATTGGATGGAAGAAAGTTTCCCTGGGGAAATGAGTGGAATCCCGCCCGATGCAATCTCAGCGGAGACCCCAAACCCGTGGGAAGTGTAGAAAGCGGAAAGAGTATTTACGGCTGCTACGATATGGCCGGCAGCGTTCATGAGTGGTGTGCAGACTGGTATCTGAATACGTACTATGCTGAATCCCCACATCAAAACCCCAAAGGTCCTGATAACGGCATCAGGCGCGTAATACGGGGAGGATCTCGTTTTTCTCAGCCATTCCAGGTACGGACTAACACGAGAAAATCGGAACAACCTGACTTGTTTAACCAGGCATTAGGGTTTCGCTGTGCAAGTGATGTAAAAGAGAAAAAGTAAGAATTATCTGAAAACTCCGTCTATATTGAATACATTCGAATGACAGCATCAGTAGATAATAATCTATATAAACATCTCCTGGAAATCCTGTATGATGGGGTTTACTTTGTCGATTGTACAAGAAAGATTCTTTACTGGAATAAAGGGGCAGAAAAAATTACCGGATATATGAGTTCTGAGGTAGTAGGGAAACGATGTGTCGATATTGTGCTCAATCATGTTGATACGTGTGGTATTAAATTTTATACAACGGCATGTCCATTGTTTGAAACAATAAGGGATTATAGGCCCCGCGAAGTAGAAGTATATATCCAACATAAAAAAGGACATCGGATACCTGTTTTCGTGCGTACAGCGCCACTTCTCGACTCGAACGAACGTATTACCGGGGCAGTTGAAATATTCAGCGATAATACACCAAAGCTTCTCATTAATCAGACGATTAAAGACCTTGAGAAAATGGCATTACTCGATCCACTTACAGAGTTGGCAAACAGGCGCTATATCGAGATGAATATACAAAGCAAATTGGATGAATTGTGCCGATACGGCAGGTCTTTTGGAATTTTCTTCATGGATATAGATCACTTCAAGAAAATAAACGATGTATATGGCCATAGTGTTGGAGATAAAGTATTAAAAATGGTAACGAAGACACTATTACATTCTGTTAGGACATCTGATATTGTAGGCCGATGGGGTGGAGAAGAATTTATCGCAATCACTCCAAATGTTGATAAAGAACGACTGCATTTTATTTCAAAGAAGCTTCATGCCCTTGTTGGACATTCCAGTTTTTCTATAGGATCGGATATTATCCAGGTTACTATCTCTATTGGCGCTACAATTGCGCAACCGGATGATACGGTAAACACATTATTGGAACGGTCTGATAAGCTTATGTACTGTAGCAAGATTTCCGGAAGAAATCGTACATCAATAGGCTAAGTTAAGAATTTGAGAATTTTGAAACTTTCAGGGGTATAATTTTGTTCTTATTAGCAACTAAAATACTTTATAGTAGGTAGAATTTGTTATATCTGTATCATAGATAAGTTACTATTTTGAAAGGAGAAAAGGGATGAAACGTATTGGATATTTTTTCAGTGTTGTGGGAATTAGCTGTGCATTAATTACCTCTTATGCTATTAAAACCACCTCTGCAGGTGAAGGTTGTTGTGGCGGTAAAGAGGCTTCCGCCTCTGAAAGAGCGGAAAATAAATGTGTTGTTTGTGGAAAAGTTGTTGAAAAAAATAAAGGAATATCGGTAGAATGCGAAGGAAAAACAGTTACATTATGCTGCAAAGATTGTGAGGCCACATTTAAAAAGGGTTGTAAAGAAGGAAATGAAAAATGCTGTGAAAAAACAGAACATCACCATCACTAAGAAAACACGCATTTTATAATTTACCAAAAAATAGATATCATAAAATTTAAGGCGCTTTTGTATCGATATGATACAAAAGCGCCTTTTAAATTTCATGTTCCGTCAAGGTATGAACAGATTGGATTAAGGCATTGATTTTTAAGCCGGTCCATCAATACTATAGATACCTTAAATAAAAACACTCCTGCCCCTGTAGTTTTTTGAAAAATAACCCCATAGGGGTGAAACGTTTATAGAAACAAGTAGTATACAAAACCTTAGCTCCATCGGAGCGGCATGTGAAACACAAAAACAATATGCCGCTCCGATGGAGCTTGATTGTAGCAGAATGATTTGTCTATAAACATTTCGCTCTCAATGGAGCAGTTCACGGTATTTTTTTAAAAAACTATTATGTTACCATAATTCTCATAAAATTATTGACATTTACAGAAAAGGCGGATTCGCTCCGTTTAATCCGCCCTACCGCAAACCCGCTTCATGAAAATGAAAATTCCTCTGCAATCTATTCCTTCAACTCCTTTATCAGGAACGTGCCTTGCGGTGGATTTAAAAGAATAGTTTTTACACGTTCCTGCCACAAGATACCAAATTCCCCCGATTCATCCTCAGAAGCTTTACCAGAAATTACAAGAGGCATAAGCTTATCCATCCGCTCACTACCTGATATCGGTTCAACATAATACGTTACTTCTACCGCTTTCCCGCTATCAGTTCTTTGAAATATTATGGAGCAAACTGCCCTGGGATCAGGTGATTGCTCCTTATCAAAAACCATTAAATTATACCTTCCGTATTTTCCGGCAGGCCCAAGCCCTTTAAAACCATTTTCACCGGAAGCCCCTGTTATGAGCGTTACTATTTGTGATATTGGTCCATTTACCTTATAATTAACATCCCCCTTAAAAGTAACTTTTATATTTCCCCTTACCGGCACTTCATCACCATACAGAGACCTCAACACCATTTGAGTAGACTTATAGGCGCCAGCAACTGCCGGGCAAGAATGCCCTGCAGATTTTACGGCATCAGCATACGTAAAGGTAAAAACCTCTCCCTTCTCCATTGCCCCAAGTACAACAGCTAAAGGGTCCTTCATTTTTATTGGTTCTACCCGGTCAAAAAAATCCTTACCATAGTTTGTCTGTCCTTCCGCAGAAACATAACCATACATAACAATACAATACATGGCTAAAAAAATAACCAGGTATGTAAAAAATCCTTTTAATGAGAAAATCTTGCAAAATATCCTATTCACTCCTTTGGCTCCTTTCATTTTAAAATGATTCTCGTAATTCTTTATTGAAGAATTAATAAAAGTTCTATACAATACATTGTTAAATTTTGCATATTACTAAAGCTGTGAGAGGGTTCTGTTTTGCAAGAGCTTAGTTTATACCAGAAAGACTATTTAGGCAAGCGTATAATGACGAAAAAACTCAGGATTGGCGTTGTCCCTTATATGAACGCCAAACCATTGATTTATACATTAACTCAACAATCGGATTCTGTTGAATTACTATTTGAAGTACCTTCGCTTCTCCCGGAGATGTTGAATAATGATCATATTGATGTAGCTATCATTCCTTCCATTGAATATTTCAGGAATGGCAATTATGCAATCATACCCAATATTTCTCTTTCTTCGCTGGGAACTGTTGAGAGTGTAAAGATATTTTCAAAGGTACCGATACAAAATATTAGAACTGCGGCATTAGATAAAAGTTCTTTAACTTCCTGTGCACTCACGAAGATCCTTTTTAAGGAATACTATCATCTTTCTCCTCAGTATACATTGTGGAATAATCAATACGACATTTCCTGTATAGATACTGATGCCGTTCTCATCATTGGAGATAATGCTATGAGAGCCATTGACAATGGTTATTTCACTTTGGATTTAGGCCAGGCATGGTTTGAATATACCGGCCTTCCCTTCGTTTATGCTGTTTGGGCTGTTAAGAAGGCCCACCGTATGCCAGATATAAACATTTTATTACAAAGTGCAAAGGAGTGTGGTATGAAATTGGTTAAAACGATAGCAGCCGATGAATCGCAACGTCTCCAGTTTCCCTACGAGAAATGTTTGAACTATCTTACCAGCTCTATGAAATACAATCTCGGCAAAAACGAAATAAAAGGACTTCAAACATTTTATCATTACGCTATATCTTTAGGGCTTGCCCCACAGGGAGTGAAGATTGTTTTCAATGAAACCTAGTTTGTCTTATCCATTTCATGAGATTGAAGATATTCTCGATAAATCCTTACATAATAAGAGATTATCCTCACAAGAATGCTTAAAGTTGTTTTCTGTCAAAGAACTTACCAGTTTAGGAATGGCAGCAGATGAAATCTCACGGAGAAAACATCCGGAAAATTACCGAACCTACATTATTGACCGGAATATTAATTATACGAATATCTGTACGTCGGGCTGTAAATTCTGTGCCTTTTACAAAGAGGTTGAACAAAACGGCACGTACATCATTTCTAAAGATTCTTTGTTTAAAAAGATAGAAGAGACCTTATCTTTGGGCGGCAGGCAAATCCTTATGCAAGGCGGCCTGCATCCATCGTTGAGGCTGGATTTCTATGTAGATATACTTAAATCTATCAAGGCACGATATACTATTCATATCCATGCTTTCTCACCTCCCGAGATTATCCATTTTTCAAAATTAAATACTCTCCCTGTATTGGATATTATTCAAAAACTCAATGAAGCAGGGCTTGATTCGATACCTGGGGGCGGCGCTGAAATCCTGGTTAACCGATGCCGTAATCTCTTAAGTCCAAACAAGTGTACTGCACAAGAATGGCTTGACGTTATGCGCCAGGCGCATAATCTTGGCATGCGAACCACTGCTACCATGATGTTTGGCCATATCGAAACCCTGGAAGAGCGTGTCGAACATCTTGAAAAGATACGGAAACTTCAGGATGAAACGGGTGGATTTACTGCCTTTATAGCATGGACATTTCAGCCAAAAAATACCCAACTCCATACTTCATTACTCGGAAGTTATGATTATTTAAGGACGATAGCTATTTCGCGTCTGTATTTAGATAATATTGAAAATATTCAGGCATCATGGGTTACGCAAGGATCAAAAATCGCTCAACTTTCGTTAAAATTTGGCGCCAATGATATGGGCAGTACAATGATTGAAGAAAATGTAGTCAGAGCTGCCGGGGTAAGCTACCAAATGGATAAAGAAGAGATAGAATCGCTCATTAAAGATCTCGGATACGAGGCAATGCAAAGGGACCTGTGTTATCGTATATTGGAATCTTCACCCGTATAGATTTTTAAAAGGGTACGTTTTTTTAATAATCCTGTTTTACCCTCTTGACAACTTTCCCCTTAAATGATTTAATTACCACCTAAAGTATTCCAGGGTGTGCTCCTAAAGGGGATTTTTTGTTTCATTGAGAATGACATAAAATATCATAAACTATAGCCGAAAATTACAGGGCTATTCAAAATAGCACCAAAAAGTGTTTTGTATGCACCAAGTAGAACGAAATGACCAACCCCGCATCGCCTCCTGCACCAATAAAAGCTTTTTGGACCGCCCGGAATTGTTTATATTTAGTCTAAAATAGTAAAATCAGGTTGCCTCTGGTAAAAAATAGAGTCGATGTAGGGCGAGGCTTTAGCCTTGCTCTCCCCGCCGGAACGCGTGCGTGGGGATAGCAACCCTAAAGGGTTGCCCTACGTAATTTTTATAACAGTAGTGGCAAGGCGCGCCTTGCCACTACAAATTGAATTTCTTTAACATACATGTAGATTTTTGCTATGAATTTTATCTTTATCCCATTTAAGATTATCGGAAATTCCCTCCATAAATTCATAAGGGAATTAGGAAACATGACGTGTTTCCTCGCACGATCCGTATTCTGGATGTTCTTCTACCCCTATTTAATACAGAGAATTATTAAGCAAGTCTATTTTATCGGTGTAAAAAGTACATCCGTTGTTGTTTTGACAGGTTCATTTACCGGGATGGTTTTGGCATTGCAAACGTATTATGCCTTAGCGAAATTCGGCGCTGAAACCAGTTTAGGCCCTGTCGTAGCCTTATCGTTGATCAGAGAACTAGGGCCGGTTATCTCTGCTTTGATGGTTACCGGATGCGCAGGCTCTGCGCTAACGGCTGAGATTGGCATTATGAGAATAACCGAACAAATTGATGCGCTTGACGCCATGGCCTTAAATCCTTATAAATATCTGATTATTCCTAATTTACTTGCGGGTATAATATCTCTTCCTCTCTTAAATGCTATTTTTGTTGTGGTTGGCATTTTTGGAGGATATGCTGTAGGCGTGGGGCTTATGAGTATATCAGGGGGAACCTATTTTGGTGGAATTAAGGATTTCGTTACCATGAAAGATATCATCGAGGGTTTCTATAAGTCTCTGAGTTTTGGTATCCTGATAACATGGATAGGCTGTTATAAGGGATATTTTACCGGATACGGGGCAGCAGGTGTAAGCAAGGCAACTACACAGGCGGTAGTGCTTTCTTCGGTTATGATCCTGGTATGGGATTATTTTATGACATCTTTATTAGTTGCTTAGTGGCTATCTATGATTAAAGTCATCGATTTATATAAAAGTTTTAACGGCCGCAAGGTACTTCAAGGAATTAATTTAGAGGTGGAAAAAGGACAAATTCTTGCCTTAATTGGCGGCAGTGGAACGGGAAAATCGGTGATTCTAAAGCTTGTTATTGGTTTGATGAAGCCTGATGAGGGTAAGATATTACTGGATAACCAAGATATCAGCAGGTTAAAAGGAAAGTCCCTGAAACGATTAAAAGAACGATTTGGTATTGTTTTTCAGGGAGGCGCCCTTTTTGATTCCCTTACTGTATTTGAAAATGTTGCGTTTCCCCTTGAAGAAAAGACAAAAATGAAGGCTTCGCAAATCAGGAACGCTGTGTTTCATGAACTCGCCAGGGTAGGCCTTACCGGCGAGGAAAATAAATACCCGGCCCAGATAAGCGGAGGTATGAGAAAAAGAGTAGCCCTTGCCCGATGCCTGGTTATGCATCCTGAAATAGTCCTTTTTGATGAGCCAACAACTGGTCTTGATCCCCTTACAGGCAAAGCAGTACATAACCTGATCAGAGCGTGTCAGAAGAACCTTAATTTTACCGCTATTATAGTAACACATGAGGTTCCTGGAATTTTTTCTATGGTAGATCGGGTTGCTATGTTATATGATGGAAAGATACTTGCTGCAGACACCCCGGAAGAAATAAAGGGTTCAAAAGATCCTGTAATTCATCAGTTTATTCACGCTGAATTGGAAGGTCCTATTGTTATAAAATAACTATATTCTCAATACTCTAAAAAGGTAACAAATATTATGAAGAAATTCGATGTTGAAATTGCTGTTGGAATCTTTATTTTTTTTGGCCTGCTCTGTATGGGTTATATCTCTGTGAAATTTGGGAATATCAATCTTTTAGGCAATCATTATTATCCGGTAAAAGCTGTTTTTACTACGGTTAAAGGCCTTAAAAAAAATACCGGAGTAGAAATATCAGGTGTTGAAGTGGGTAAGGTTAATGCTATTAAACTTATTAATTATGAATCAGTAGTCACCTTATTAATTCGGGATGATGTAAAACTCCAGGAAGATGCTATTGCCTCTATCCGGACAAAAGGACTTCTGGGAGAGAAGTATGTAGAAATCACACCCGGAGGATCAGATATATTAATAGAACCTGGCGGTACTCTGTATGAGACAGAACCACCAATAGATTTAGAAAAATTGATAGGAAATCTCGTTTTTGGAAAAATAAAGGAGTGAAGATTATGAAATGCAGAAAGGTTCTACCAGCAATATTTTTTGGTATAGTTCTCTCGATATCCACTTTTCTCATAGCAGGCGAACAGGGAGAACCAGGAAAACTACTTATGAATACCATAGATAGTGGTTTAATTATTCTGAAAGACCTATCTCTGCAAGGAGCAGACAAGACACAAGAACGGAAGCAAAAATTGTGGAATGAGATTTCACCCATTTTTAATTTTGAAGAAATGTCGAAAAGAACTCTTGGTCAGTACTGGAAAAAACGCTCTCCTGAAGAAAAAAAAGAATTTGTAGAATTATTTACCGTAATTCTCAAAGATTCCTATATAGGAAAAACTGATACCTACTCTGGAGAAAAAATAGTTTATATAACCGAAAAACAAGATAAAAACTACTCTATGGTACAGACAAAATTTATTACGAAGAATAATACAGAAATATTGATAGATTATCGCTTAATTAATAATCAGGGAAAATGGAAGATTTACGACGTAATTATTGAAGGTGTAAGTTTAATCAATAATTACCGTAGTCAATTCAATACTATCTTACTGAAATCATCATATGGAGAGCTCATCCAAAAAATAAAAGAAAAAAAATTTATTTCTCAAAAATAAAAATAGTGAAATATAGTTAAGGCTAAAACCTTGCCCTGCATTGCTCTATTTTTTCATAAGTTGCTGCCGAAGGCAGTTTAATTTAAGATTCCCTAGGAGTAAACCAGTGAGAACATCTGCTATATTGGCGTTTTTATTCCTTTCTGCAATTTGTTTGTATACGACTTCTGCCTCGACAGATTCCATTCCTGTTTCAGAGAGTCATTCCAGTGAAATGGTGAGAGATACCAAAGATTCTGGAGAAGATACCGCCAATAAGAATAATGAATTAAAGCCTATCCAGGTAGAATTAGAAAGCGCCTTTGATAGAGAGCAAAGTCAACCTTCGGAAGGCCAACTCACGGAAGCTGTTAGTGATCAAGAAGACAGTGATAATGATACCGATGAAGATACAACTGGGGATGAGGAATATGAGTATGCCGACACAGAATTAAATATCTCTGTAATTAAAGATCCCATACAGCCATATAACCGAAAAATCTATGCCTTTAATGATAAGGCTTACTACTATGTATTTAAACCCATGTACACAGGATATAGTAAAGTGGTACCAGAAAAAGCACGGCTAAGTATCGGTCAATTCTTCTTAAATATCAAAATGCCCATTCGCCTTGTTAATTGTCTCTTACAAGGGAAATTTAAAGGAGCCGGTACGGAAGCAATGCGTTTTGTTATTAATACCACGGTAGGGATTGGCGGACTGTTTGATCCGGCAAAATCGAAGTTTCATTTAGAGAGGCAAGATGAGGACTTCGGCCAAACTCTTGCTAAATACAAACTTGGGCAGGGATATTATATACAGTGGCCTCTTATTGGCCCATCAACCATTCGTGATACTGTGGGATATGCAGGAGATGTAGCCCTCAACCCTTTAACCTTAATTTCCTTTTTTATCGGCCCAATAGAGGGCTTTATAACCAAGACCTACGATGATGTCAACGAGACCTCCCTCGGTAGAGGAAAAACCTATGAGAGTATAACAACGCAGGCTATAGACCCTTATATTGCACTCCAGGATGCTTATATACAAAATCGAATTAAGAAGATAAAGGAATGATCTCATAAGACTTATTTTACTGATTGTTGAATATAAAATTTTTGAGTTTCGGGTAACCTGGTCTTTAGTTTAAGCTCGTTTTTTGTCTCCTCTTCGAGGTGTTTTGGTGCGTATTCATTGATGATATTTATCGCCCAACTTCGAATATTCCTATTCTTATCGCTCGGTTCCTGAGAGAGGATATTAATGGATAACTCGATATATCGTAATTGTGTTTCCCTTTCTTTTATTGCCTGAGTATACCAATTCCCAATCAAGGCAATTAAGATAGGTATGATAATAGTCATTATAGCTGTAGTAACTATTTTGACTTTCTCCCATACACTTACTTGTCCTGCTTTCTCTTTATTTTCCATAATGAAAATCTCCGTCTTCTGAAAAATCTAGATTTAAGCAACAGATTTCAACGCCGCAGATATATCATTCTTATCAATATCAATCTCAATGTACCAGCCGTCCCTGAACATGCCGGCATTAAGTACCGTGGTATTGCCCACCTTATCTTTGCCCCTTGATTCGTGAATATGTCCCGTTATACAGACATCGGGTCTGTATTTTATAATAAACTCCCTAACGATATAACTTCCTACGTGTGCGCCAGTATAAATAATGTCTGTCGCTGTATCCCTGGGTGGTGTATGGCAGACCATAATCTTCCATCGCGCATCTTTTACCTTATTATAACCATGTATTAAATATCTTTCGATATCAGCTTCACTTATCTCGGAGGGCGTATTAAAAGGTGTTGGACTTGAGCCGCCACAACCAAATATACCAACGTCTTCAAATACATATCCATTCCCATGCAGATTTATACCCTCTTGCGTCAGATAATCATCCACCTCTGGTTTATCCATATTCCCATATTGTGCCAGAAGATGGCTATTATATTTTTTTACAGCCTCCAGTACTTTTTTCGCTTCTGTTTTTCCATGACAATTTGTTAAATCGCCTGAAATTACAATTAAATCCGCTTTCTCAAGAACAAATTTCATTCTTATAAAATTACTTATGTCCTCGTGAATATCACCAAAAGATATAATCTTCATCAACATCTCTCCCTAATCTTAACCGAATTAATTACTTCATGAACAGACGAGTATACTTTCGGAAATTCTATTTCAGGTCTCTCGATAACTATGGTGTCTATTCCTTCGCTCAGCGCTGCATGAATCTTCTCAAATGCCCCCCCTGTATCTCCACTATCTTTGGTCACCATAGTGTTGATTTTGTATTGACTGAACATCGCACGATTTAAATCTTCCGAAAAAGGGCCGTGCATAGCAATAATATTCATGGGCGGAACTCCTGAGTCCAGACAAAAAGCAATATGTTCAGGTATGGGAAGGATTCGAACATAGACCTCTTTTTCGCCCTTTAATCGAATAAATTTATCCACACTTGATACACCGGTAGTCAGAAATATGTTTTTCCCAAGTGACCTGGCCTTATCTACCGCATCTTCAATTGTCTTTATTTTATGGATTAACGGATGATCTGAGATTTCTCTCTTTTGCCTCTCGAAACGCAGATACCGGGTATTTGTTTTTTTGCACGCATCTATTGCATTCTGAGATACCTGTACTGCATACGGATGAGTCGCATCTACCACCGTATCTATTTCTCTCTCTTTTATCAATTGAGCAAATCCATTTGCATCCAGGCGGCCTTGTAAACAAACAGTTTCCAAACCCATCCGCTCAAAAACCTTCTTGCCGTACTCCGTTGCAACAGTTGTCAAAAGGCTGAATCCTTCTTTGTATAGGCTTCTGACAATTTCTTTACCTTCTTCTGTACCTGATAATACTAAAATCATATGACTTCTCTTTATCTATGTTGAGGAATTCTTAAAAGCTTGAACCACCTGGAGGGCTGTGTTATAGTACATGAAACACAACAGACGGTCAACTTTAAAACGAATAGATTTCCATAGCGATAAAAATATTTGGGAACAACGGCAAATCAAAAGAGCTATTGAATTGAATCTTGGGATCAGCGATCCCTCAAAATTAAAGATTATAGCCAAATGCCTCGCTGCAAACAAACATAGTTTTGATGAACTCGTGCAAAAGATTTATTACCATTTGAAGATAGAGGAGCCAGTATATTAACAATCGGAGGGTAAAACAATAATGATAACAACAGATATATTGATAGTCGGAGGTGGAATCGTAGGCCTTTCTACTGCCAGGGAACTTAATAACAGACGTCCTGATTTACGTATAACTGTATTAGAAAAAGAGGCTTCTTTGGCGTGTCACACAAGTGGCAGGAATAGCGGAGTACTTCACGCTGGTTTTTACTATACCCCGGATAGTTTAAAGGCAAGGTTTACGGTAGAAGGGAATAAGCTTTTGACCGATTACTGCCTGAAGCATAATCTTGCAATAAACAGATGTGGAAAAATTGTCGTAGCAAAAGATGAGAAGGAAATAGAAGGTCTTCACGAATTGAAAAGGAGAGGCGATAAAAATGGTGTAGATTTAGAGTTAATCGATGAAAAAAGGTTAGCAGAACTCGAACCGAATGCGAAGACTTTCAATAAGGCTTTATATTCACCTACAACTTCAGTGGTAAATCCAAGGCAGATAGTACAGCATATCGCCGATAATTTAAAAGGAAAAGTAGACATTTTACTCAATGAGCAATGTATAAAACGGGAAGATATCTCTACCGTAAAGACGGATACCCTTAAGATAAAATTCAAGTATTTAATCAATTCGGCAGGTCTCTACGCAGATAAAACAGCTCATCAGTTCGGAGTTGGTCTCAAATATACCCTTATTCCCTTTAAAGGGTTATACATGGAATACAAAGATTATAATTTAATTCAAAAACATATATATCCTGTGCCAAATCTAGGGAATCCATTCCTCGGTGTACACTTTACGAAGACGGTAGATGGGAAAGTAAAGATAGGCCCTACAGCAATCCCTGCCTTTTGGAGAGAAAACTACAGCAGCCTTTCTAACTTTAAAGCAAATGAATTCTTAGAGATTTTTTTCAATGAAGCAAAACTCTTCTGTACAAACGCCTTTGATTTTAGAAAGTTAACCCTTGAAGAGATTAAAAAATATAACAGGAAATATTTTACAGAACAAGCTGCATGTTTAGTTAAAAAGATTGATAGAAATAAATTTGGTAATTATTTAAACCCGGGAATCAGGGCACAATTACTCGATAGGAAAAAAATGAAACTAGTAATGGATTTTGTCATTGAGCACGGAGAAAATTCTACCCACATACTCAATGCCGTATCACCGGCATTTACATCTGCCTTTTCCTTTAGTAAATTTATTGTCGATGAAGTGGAAAAAGCAATGGGTCATAATGCCAAGTAAAAGATCCTTCGTTGATTTTCTATGAAAGGTTACATCACATGGTTAAAAATCCTGTTTTATTAAAAAAATTTGATGATAATTTTATCCGATTTGAAGAACTCCTTCCGAGAATAAGTGTATGTCTTACGAGATCTAGCCTGTCCTATATGATTATAGGTGGACAGGCAGTACTCCTTTATGGTGAACCCCGACTTACCAGGAATATAGATATAACACTAGGTGTTACTACCGAGCTTATGGAATCAAATCCTGGCTCATTGTGTTCGGTTTCATTTCTCCCGCGGGTTCAGGTTTGTAACCTGAACCCATATTTTAACAGCACTATGTTATAACGATGGTAAATTGAGATGTATGTCAGAAAATACGCTCTATGTCTGGTAGACAAATTGATACGCAAAGGCTCCTAAAGATTACCGGTAAGTTGTCTATAAAGATTGAGAATAAGGTTAAAGTCAAGTCAGAACTACAAATAGAAGGTTCAGATTACAAACCTGAACCCCACCCATGGTTTGTCCGTGCCACCCCAAATACTGCTTAAGGTAACGTTTATGCCCCATAGAGGTGAAATGTTTATAGAAAGCGGCAGGTGAAACACAGAGACACCATGCTGCTTCGATGGAGCTTGATTGTGGCAGAATAATTTGTCTATAAACATATCGCCCCCAACGGAGCTTCTCACGGTATTTTCTCAAAAAACGAAGGTGCTACCATAATTCTCATAAAGCTATTGATAGGAATCATCTCCTCATAATAACGAACTGAGATGATTCCTACCTCTCATAGAGAGATTGCCTTGAGAAGATTCTCGAAACAGGTACTCTCTTAGAAGTATTGTTTAATGCCCCAGAAGGCAGAACTCTTGCGGAATGCCTCATCAAGATCGATCTCGATAATTACACCCCACTCATATTCCGGAATCCAACACCAGGTACCTAACACCGGTATACCCCGATAATCTTTATAACCGGTGGCATCATACCCCTCACCTCCACTCAGGCACTCAGTAATTCCCTTCGTTAGCCTTCCCGATTTAGGATCAATCCCTTTCAGTTCCAAAGCAGTTCTCTCTTGTATCATGCCGTTCCTTTTCAGTTCAATCGTAAAACGGGATTCCGTGATGAAGACACCTTCCGAGTTAATGAGATAACTTTCTCCGCTTTCACCGATCTCAATACTTTCCATGAGCTTATTTAATTCCATGGTATCGACCCGAAGAACCATAATACCTGCAAAATTTCCCACATCATCCTGAATCATTGCAGATACAAAAAACGTAGGCACATTGTGTTCAGCCTTGCCAAACTCATTTACAATCGGTGTATTTGATGATCTCACATCACTCACAAAAACTCTATATTTTTTTGCTTCAATAAAGTAATCTTCTGCAGAAATATCCATACCTACCAGGTTTTTCTCTGTCGATAACTTTATAATTCCAGAAGAATCACCTATAAATATCCCCTTATACCCATATTCATCCCTGATAAACTCTAAATAGTTTAAGGCATTTACAAATTCATCTACCGATACTACACCTTTTGTATAATAAGTAGTTTGGGGTTTACGGGCAATTGCCCTGACATTATTCTTATGCCCTTCCATGTATATCTTTACCAGGTTAACCTGACGATGCATAAGCCCTCTCAAATTTTTAATGGTTGTATCTTGAAAAAATTTACGCACCTCGTCACATGCCTCATCCACATTAATTTCGGCGATAAGTCCCCAATTATAATCCTGCATCCATGTCCAATAACCCATTACACTGGTACCCCGATAATCAAGGTAACCTGTATCATCATATCCTTCCAGTCCTTTTAAACATTGTTGAACAGCAAGAGTAAGATTCCCTGTTTTGGGATTCGTCACTCTCAATTCTAAAGATGTCCTCTTTATAATAAGACCGCTTCCCTTAAGATCGTTAGTAAACCGGGATTCGGTTAGCATGCGCCCATCTTTGTTAATTAAATAAATCTCTCCTGTCTCTGTGGCTTTCATCGGTAGTATTAATTTTTTGAGATCATCCACATTCAGACGAAAAACTAATACGCCCAAAATTTCTAATTTTTCATTGTCAATAGGAGTTGATACAAACATAGTAGGTAGTCCTAATTCCAACTCACCTAATTCATTCTCAATAGGTATTGTTGAAGGTATAATATCAGAGAAAACCGTTTTCCCTTTCAGTGCTTCTTGAAAATATTGAGTAGAAGCCATATCAAATCCGATATTATTTTTATCTGTTGAGAGGATAATCATACCCATAGGATTTGCAATAAAGATTTCCTTGTAATGATATATATCTCTCATAAAAGTGAGATATTCAAGAGGCTTTGAAAAATCAGGCTCCTTACTTTCTCGGATTGTTGTACCACAGTACGTATGTAAATTATGGGCAGTAACCCTCACATCTTTCTTTCTTGCATCCATCCAGGCCCTAATAATCTCACCCTGTTTTCTAGTAATACCCTGTAAATCCCTTATAATACCTTCTCTAATAATATTGAGGGTATCAGAAAAAGATATTTTCGCTATGCTTACAGATAGCAAAGAGAAAGAGATAAGTACAGCTATAGCAAATTTGGTTGTTTTAAACATGGCATTTCCTCCTTATGAAGTGAGTATAAATACTCTGCCTTACTGAGATAAAGAACAACCAGCTATAATTTACGTGTGAAGAGACAATGCTATTTGAATCTTTTTGTTTGAAAGGAAAAGGGAAAAAAATGTCTATTTCTCAGATAATATAAGATATTATACACTATCTTTAGCTAAATTCAATATTGTTAAATATTTCAGTATTTATAAATTCATCTCGTTTCAATAACCCGTTAGCCATAAGTCTCTATGTAATTACGCAAAATACTGTTGCGTAATTACATTATGCGCAATCATTTGTAATGATACATATAAAAAAAATTTGACATCAAGTATCTATACGTCTAGTTCTCTCTAAAATATATCCTTTAATTTTTAGAAAATCATTTTTAGATATTTGCCTAATCATTTGGAATAATAATCCAAGCCAATTCTCCTTGTCGAGGTTAAAATTACTCTCTTTAACAAGCTCAAGTTCATATAGAAATTCTTTTGGTGGTCGATCGACCCATTTTTCTTCAGGCAGTTTAATCTCGTAATCATATACCAATTGGTCCTTATCTTTAATGCTGGCGATAAATGTTGTTTCTATTAATATTTAGCTCCTAACGAAGCACTCTGGAGGACTTTTCAGACAGTCTCTAAGATATTTGATGTTCGGTAAATTTATAGGGAATCTAAACCAAAGGGGGAAATTATTATTTTAACGAATTGTGCTCTTTTTTACGAAGGGCAAGGAGGGCAAGGCGCTCTTTCATTACTTTATCATAGCCATTATCTGTAGGTTTATAATATTCCCTGCCCTGGAGTTCTTCTGGCATATACGATTGCTCCACATAACCTCCACAACTATGTGGATACTTATAACCTTTACCATATCCAAGGTCTTTCATTAACGGCGTAGGCGCATTCCGGATGTGGAACGGAACCGACAGGGATCCTTTCTCCTTAACATCTTTCAATGCCTCCAGATAGGCCACATAAGAAGCGTTACTTTTTGGTGCACAGGCAAGATAGGTAGCACACTGGGCTAACGGTATCCATCCTTCCGGTAACCCTACAAAGTGGAAGGCATCCTTAGTCGATACTGCTAGTTGAAGTGCAGCAGGGTCTGCGTTCCCAATATCCTCTGAAGCAAATATAATCATACGTCGCACGATAAAAAGAGGATCTTCTCCCGCTTCTAACATGCGTGCTAACCAATAAAGGGTTGCGTCAGGATCGCTACCCCGCATCGATTTGATAAAAGCTGAAATAATATTGTAATGTTCTTCACCTCCTTTATCATAAAGAAGCGACTTTTGCTGCATAGACTCCTGGGCAATTTCTCTGGTTACTATACGTTTCTCTTCCTGATCAGGTCTGGCAAGCATAACTGAGGCCTCTAAGGTATTTAAGGCCACCCGGGCATCCCCCTGTGAGAGATGCGCAATAAGGTCAAAGGCATCGGGCTGGATTTCAATCCTTAAATTACCAAGCCCGCGCTCTTTATCACATAAAGCATTCTTCATAATCGACCTAAGATGATCTTCATTTAGTTGTTCCAGCACCAATACCTTACAGCGTGATAAGAGAGGCGCATTAACCTCGAAGGAAGGATTTTCTGTGGTAGCGCCGATCAGGGTAATAGTACCATCTTCCACATGATGCAGAAATGCATCCTGCTGAGCTTTGTTAAACCGGTGAATTTCATCTACAAAGAGGACCGTTTTTTTACGATAATAATGAGCCTGGTTTTTTGCCTCCTCAATAACCTCGCGAATATCCTTAACACCTGATAACACCGCTGAAAAAGAAATAAAATGAGCGTCCATTGCCTGCGCAACGATAAAGGCTAACGTTGTCTTTCCCACACCAGGCGGACCCCAAAAAATCAGGGATATCAGTTCCTTATTTTCAACAAGCCTTTGGAGTATTTTATTTGGTCCAACGAGGTGTTCTTGTCCTACAAATTCTTTCAAGTTCCGTGGTCTCATGCGGTCGGACAGGGGAGATTTTTTTGTGGTATCTGCCCTTACACTAAATAAATCCCTTTCTGTTTTTTTTACCGTCAAGAGAATCTCCTTTTGAGTCTATACCCTTTTACTATTTCCATGGTCCAGTAATGCCTTGCCAGGAATCATCATTTCCGTCTTTTGTACCTGTGTTTCCAGGGTCTCTGCCATATGGTTAATAGCACTTGCGAGTTTACCGATTTCATCGTCCGATTGGTAAGCGACCCTCGTATTATAACTCCCATGAGCAATTTTCCAGGCAACGTCAGAAATGTAATGAATGGGAGAAGAAATTTTCTTACCCAGGAAAAAGGCAACAATGATGACTGCTACTGATACTATTCCAAAGATAAACATGATATAGTTGCGTAATTGATACAGTACCCCATAACCTTCATTTACATCAATTTCGGCAATCACACCCCAACCATAATCGGGCATCCAATGCCAGAATCCCAAAACGTTTACACCACGATAGTCCGGATAACCATTTACATCAAATCCTTCCAAACCTTTCAGGCATTCAGTAACGCCTTTTGTCACCATATTTGTTTTTGGATTGGCAACCTTTAATTCCAGAGCAGACCGTTTTTTAATCCTCTGCTGACTTCTCAAATCCTCTATAAATTTTGATTCTGTTATCATGTATCCATACCCATTAATGAGATACGTTTCCCCTGTCATACCAATATGGATATTTTGCATCATCTTGTTTATCTCAAAAATATCTATCCGCAGTGTTACCGTACCTATAACAGAATGCGAAGGATCCTTTATGGGGGCAGAAACAAGCATGGTAGGCATACCGGTCTCCCATACACCTGTTTCGTTTTCAATAGGAATATCGGAGGGTATGATATTGGAGGTAAACAGAGCCCCTCTGATTGCAGAGCGAAAAAAATCCTTTGCTGATATATTTGTTCCAACAAGCTCTTGTCTTGAGGCAATTCTTACCATACCATCGCGATCAGCAATAAAGATTTCTTTATGGCCGTATTCCTTCCAGAGAGAATCAAAGTATTTCATTGCATACAAACTCTTCAACAGTTCCCTGTATTCAGTACTTCCCGTACCTGGTTGGATGACAAGGGGTATAAAAGGATTGCTGGCAATACGCTGCGCATCTGCAGTGCATTTTTCCATCCATGCCGTAATCAACTCAGCTTGTTTATGCGCTGCAATCTCCAGATTTTTGACAATCTCTTCTTGTAGGGTCTGGAAGGTAATAGGATAAACAATCAGTCGCATAACAATGAGTGGTAAGAACGCCAGTACCAGGAAAAAGATACTGAGTTTACTTTTTGTAGGTTTGAACAATTTTCTCTCCCTAATTATAGTTTTCTCTGCAATCTCTGTGTCCTCTGTGGCTAACTATTATCTTATTTTTTTGGCACTTTTTCCCAATCTGCCAGGAACCGCTTAACGCCGTCATCCGTAAGCGGATGTTGAACAAGCAAATCAAATACAGGAAAAGGAATCGTAGCAATATCCGCACCCATTAACGCTGCATCACGTACATGAACAGGATTACGGATACTGGCAACAATAATTTCTGTAGGGAAACTATAATTATCATATATAGTACGAATCTCCTGAATAAGTTCCATGCCTACCTGCCCCCTATCATCCAATCTTCCAACAAAAGGACTGATGTAACTGCCACCGGCCTTCGCTGCTAAAAGCGCCTGATTGGCAGAAAAGCAGAGGGTCACGTTCGTTTTAATTCCCTCTTCCGCCAATTTTTTTACCGCTTTTAATCCGTTTTTTATTAAGGGAATCTTTACCACAACATTATCCGCAATCTTTGCCAATTCCCTCGCCTCCTTGAGCATACCTTCTGTATCGAGGCTTACGACCTCAGCACTGACCGGTCCATCCACAATAGAGCAAATCTCTTCAATCGTTTCACGAAAAGGTCGGCCTGTTTTGGCTATTAAGCTGGGATTTGTCGTTACCCCATCCAGTATACCCAGACTATGTGCCTCCCGAATCTCTTTCACATCCGCCGTATCAATAAAAAACTTCATCGTATTTTATTTCCTTTCTCATTAAATTATGAAATTTAATCTGACTATCTCATGAAATAGTATCGAATCAACATACATTTCGCAACAAGAGAACCTGATTATTTTATAGAATTAGCGCTATTCTTTAACCCTCGTTAAATCGCTCGTAAATCTTCTTAGTTAACCATTCCTTCACATCCTGTTTAAACTCCGAATTCTCCATGATCTTTTCAAAGATATCCTGGTTTGCATCCATTCTATCAATCAGGGTTTGAATGAAAACCTCTTCAAACGCATATTTGAAATTTTCGATTGGATTATTTTTAGCCCTTACCCTCAGTTCTTCATTTTCATACAGCGCCTGCGCTATTTGCTCAAAATACAATCGATCAGCCTCGGTAAAGTCAGTACGGAATTTATCATTCAATAGCTGGATGATATTTGAAAGCTTGTCTTTTTCATCTTTTGGCTTGCTTATGCCTGCCTCCATGGTCGGATTAAGACCATGTTCACCCTGAACCTGTAATACCAAATTGCCCTCAGCTATTTTCTGAAGTCTGTAATATTCAAGGGCAACTTCATTATCGAGTTTTAGCCTTTCTGTATAATCTATTTTCGGTAATTTGGTTAATAAAAAGCAGCCATAAGAATAGAGTTTTTCTAATTCTCTATCCTGAAACGGCATAATTTGAGAAAGAAAGGAATAAAGGCGGACAAATGATGTCATCGACTTCTTAAATTCATCCTGCGGCTCTTCTTCCAATTCTTTATAGCGATCAACTGCAGGGTCAACATATGCATATAATTTTGCCTGGTCTTTTACCGATACGTTATCGGGTTTATAGAATACTTTAGAAAATGCATCGACTTCCGATTGATAATATACCTGTGCTTTATCAGTAATTCCCTTCAAATCATATAAGTGATTCAGATCAGTGGTTTCTGCCATAGTGGTCAACTCATAATAGGGTTGAAATGAATCGATAATCGTCTGCCGGTCGTTTGCAAAATCAAGAACAAAGGTATCTTCCTTCCCTGGACACATTCTGTTTAACCGTGATAAGGTCTGAACCGCCCTCACACCAGATAATTTTTTATCCACATACATGGTATGTAAAAGAGGCTGATCAAAACCATATTGGTATTTATCGGCAACAAGCAAAATCTGATATTCGGGGGTTGAAAACCTTTCGGGTAATTCCTTTTCACCGAGCTTGTTCAATTGCGCTTCTGTTACGCCTTCCGGATACAGATCATCGATGACAGTGCCTGAAATGCTCCACCATGACCTCCGTTTTCTGTGCAAGATTCGTAGGGTGTAACGAGGCAAATCTGCCTATGGCCTTTGCAGCCTTTCTTTTGTTCAATTCAGGGTCTTCTTCTACGGTCTTGCAGAATTGGTAATAGGTCTCATAGGTTGTATAATTCCTGAGCACATCCAGAATAAAACCTTCATCAATAGCCTGACGCATGGAGTAAAGGTGAAACGGCTTTGGCTTTCTTTCTGCATCTTTATTTCCAAACACTTCCAATGTTTTTGCCTTTGGAGTTGCTGTAAAAGCAAACAGGCTAATGTTTTTCTGTGGGCCTCTTTTCAGAATGGTTTCCCTTATATAGTCGTCTTCATCTTCAATGTCTTTTTCAATCTCACCTTCAACGTTTTCAGATTCTTCCAGGGTAACATTTTTACCAACCAATGCCTCTGTCATTTTACGACTGGCTTCGCCGCCCTGGCTACTGTGCGCTTCGTCAATGATAACGGCATAGTTGCGATTCGGAATTTCTGTCAGATATTTTAAGGCAAAAGGGAATTTCTGTAAGGTTGTTATAATGATACTGACTCCTGAATTAATTGCATCTGCCAATTGTTTGGAATCTGCATCGATGCGCTGCACCACGCCTGTTTTATGCTCAAACTGGTAAATGGTATTTTGCAACTGCTGGTCAAGCACGTTCCGGTCGGTTATTACAATAATTGAATCAAAAACCTTCCTGTCCGCTTCATTATAGAGTGAAGACAACCGGTAGGCCAACCATGCAATGGAGTTGCTTTTTCCACTTCCGGCTGAATGTTGTATGAGGTATCTCTTGCCTGGCCCTCGTACCTTCGTATGTGCTGTTAATTTCCTTACCGCATCAAGCTGGTGATAGCGGGGAAAAAGCAAGGTTTCTTTGTAATACTTTTTCCCATCAACCAGGTATTCATCCTTTTGCAGATGCATAAAACGTCCAATAATTTCCAGCCAACTGTCTACACTCAGCATATCCCCCCAGAAATAGGCAGCACGGTAAGCGGTATAATCTTTCGTTGGTGGATTGCCTCCGCCATTATTAAACCCCTTATTGAATGGGAAAAAGCGTGTGCCACTGCCTTCAAGCTTCGTAGTGAAATAGACCTCATCCGGATCAACCGTAAAGTGAGCTAATGCCCGTTTTTTAAACTGGAATAACAACTCCTTCGGATCACGGCTGGTACGGTATTGTTCCATAGCTTCATCAACTCGTTGCCCGGTAAAATGGTTCTTTAACTCAATGGTTGCCACAGGCAGCCCGTTGAGTGAAAGCAGAAGGTCGATGCTTTTGTTATTTTTTATTGAAAAACAAACCTGCCGGGTGACATAAAGCCTGTTATAGTTATATTGTTTCAGCGTGTCGGGATTGAGTTTGCTGTCAGGTTTGAAATATGCGAGTTTAAATTTGACACCGCTATCCGTAATACCATGCCGGATAACATCCAGCATACCCCGTAAATCCAGTTCTTTGAATAGGCGATGGACGAATTTGTTTTCAGTATCTTCTCTGTAGTAGGATTTCAATTTTTCCCATTCTATGGGCTGAGATTCCTGCACAAAGGACAATACCGCCTTTTTATCCAGTGCCAGGTCGCAGTTGAAATCGCTGGCATTGCCGGAATACCATCCGTTTGCAGTTAAATGGCCAATAATGGCCATTTCGAATATGGATTCAGTGTATATTTCACTAGCCATAGTCCCCCTGTCCAAAAAAATAATCCCTGATAAGTTTTATCCCAATAATTTTACAAGAGCAATAAATCTTTGGTCTTTCGTTACTTACTCTTTTAAACTCTTTTAAACTCTTTTAAACTCTTTTAAACTCTTTTAAACAAGAGACCACTCTGAGTAGCCGCTATTCTTTATTTTCCCGCTTATTCTTAGTGCAGATAACAAATTGGTAACCTTGTTTTTCTTTTGATTTTCAGTCAAAATATCAGGCAATTTAGTCCACAGGAATTGTTCAAGTTCTTTCCTGTGAGATTTGCCGAATTTTGTGAGATATTCAATAATAAGTTTCTTGTAGTGCTCATCATCCAAGCCGCGATGTTTAATGTACTGAGCCTTTAAATCTTCGTTGGAAAGTGAAGCCGCTATTTTGGCAGAAATTATATAATTAGGCTTTCTCCCCTCTATTAATCCTAATCCTTTGAGATAGTTAGCCTCTCCTTCCGTAAGCCGTTTTCTTTTTTGAACTTTGTCTAAGATGATGATTTGTTCGAGGGAGAGACTGGGATTTCTTGCCAATACTTTCGCAAAATCCATATCCAGTACTTTACCGATCACCGTTACTTTTACCTTTTCTCCTGATAAGTCATACTCGGGCATTGGGAAAAAACGCTCTCGCTGATAATTAAACATCTTTCTGATGCCCCCGCCCGCCGTATCAACCATTTTCAAATTAAACATGGCTGTTGCAAGGAACCGGTTTCGGTAGTGTTCTTCCGGGGCATCTTCCGTGATTACCTTTTCTACGGAGCCCGGGATAAAACTGCCCAGGTTGGTAAATACAAGCTGATCTTCCATTTCCACAACATTTATGCGGCCGCCCTTTGTATAATCCTGATGGGCAATACAGTTGTTAATAGCCTCGCGAATTACGAACGGCTCGTACTGGTCAACCTCATCGGGGAATAAAGTGCCGTCCTTAATATAGCGGTACTTCAGATTGCGAATCTTTGCATATATCTTATCAACGGCAAGAAATAGTGGGCAGCTTTCAATATGGTAGTCTTTATCATTCCCCTTGGTATCTTTTAACACCCAGCGTATTTTTGCTTCAGCAGGATTTATAAAATGCTCCGATTCTCCTTTTCCTAACAGAATTATAGCTGCACGCGTTATCTTCCCTTTGATTGTTATTTTAGCTTTGTTGAGGAAAGTAATATCGTCCCAGGTGTCTACTTCAGCGGCCTTTTCAGGAAATTTATTTTTGTAGTTTTCCCGCGCCTTTGTTATAGCTGATGGGTCAAGATCTTCAATAGTAGCATTGGACAAAATTGCTGCACTCCAGTCATCTATAATCGCCTGTGATCGGATTCGTTCAATTTCCTCAAGATTCAGAGGGGACAATTCTTCGCCGTCTCTGCCGTAATAATGCCCATCAAATGCAATAGGCAGTCCTTTTGGTGCAGCAGGGATTTGAAACATGAGTACCCGGCCTTCTGGTAGAAGCATTTCATATATTTCAATAAATGTGATACGATTAGTCGTTTTACTTGCTATTTCTCCCTTAAGGCTGTCAAGGTCGTTACGATTTGGTCGAAAACGGCTGCCGACTATAGTTCTCCCTTTGTCTTTAATACCGAAAACCAGCCATGCATGAGGTTTACCCTTGAGATTTGCCTCATTTGACAAAGCAGAAAAATACTTTCCGAGCTTGCTAAAGTCGTAACCATTTTTAGCCTCCTTAAACTCAAACACTTCAGTTTCAGCAGGTAGGCCGCGAAGTTCATTTAATTTTTGTAGTAATTCAGATGCTGCCATAGAACCTTTATTTTCCCGGTAACCGCTTCACTGGTTAAAGCGGTGCGGTATTCCTGTAAGAATTCGGTTTCTTTTCAGCCTAATCCCAAAGGGATGTCATGATTATAGCAAAAAATAGAAAAAAGGTTTTAAACCCCGAAGGGGTGGTATTGGAAACCCATAATTATTTCACCCCTTCGGGGTTGTTGATCTATGATTGTTCGTTGGCTATAATCATGCCAGCCCTTCGGGCTTGGATTATATCACCTTTATTTTTCCTGTTACAACTTTCGAAATTAATGCCGCACGGTATTCCTGCAAAAATTTGGTTTCTTTTCAACCTAATCCCGAAGGGATGTAATGATTATAGCAAAAAAACAGAAGAAAGATTTTGAACCCCGAAGGGGTGAAATAGTATCAATCAATCCATTCAAATAAAAACCGTTCTTCATGCAATATCTGGAATTTTTTCAGAAAATCAATATATTCTTCTTTAAATGTTTTTTTATTATGATGTTCTTCCTGTTTTAAAATATAGTTATAAACTGTCTCGATCTGGCTATGGGCATAAGAGAACGCGCCATATCCTTCCTGCCATGAAAATTTACCTCTGACCCATTTTTGATCATTGATGAAATTTGTCGTATTGTTTTTCACATCCCTGATCAGATCAGAAACAGCCATAGCCGGTTGCAACCCAACGAACATATGCACATGGTTGGCAATGCTATTAACGATTATAGGTTTTTGTCCCTTGTTTTTGATGATGCCGGCCATATATTTGAACACATCGTCACACCAGGGTTTTTGCAACAGGTTTGCCCTGCCGTTTACGGCAAATATTGCCTGTATGTATATTTGCGTGAACGTTCCAGCCATGGTTTTCTTTTATTTCATCCTATAATCATTTCACCCCTTCGGGGTTATTGGTCTGTGGTTATTCATTGACTATAATCATGCTAGCCCTTCGGGCTTTTTGTTGGTTATTTGTCAATGCAATTTTTCATCTTTACAAGCCGAGTTTATAATCTGAACGTTTTTTTAGTGTATCCTATTTTAATCACAAAAGGATGTCATAATTAAAGCACGATTTATTTTGTTTCTCAATCCCGAAGGATATAATAATTATGATTTCTTTTCATTTCAATCCAGTAAATGCACTAATTATGGTTCTTTAAGCCTAATCCTGAAGGGATGTAATGATTATAGCAAAGACCATAAGAAAAATTTTGAACCCCGAAGGGGTGACATTAGCAACCCGTGTATAAATGTCATCCCTTCAGAATCTATCATTGTTTCAATTCTTTATCTAAGATCATTTCACCCCTTCGGGGTTGTTAATTTATGGTTGTTCATTGGCTATAATCATGTCAGCCCTTCGGGCTTGATTTTATACCACCTTGATTTTTCCGATAACCACTTCGCTGATTAAGGCTATGCGGTATTCTTGTAGTAATTTAATTTCTTTTTCTATTTTGACAATGGTATTAGATATTTTTTGAGTTTCTTTTAAAATGTACTCGGTGATACTTAATTGTTCTTCTTTACTTGGTAACGGGACGAAGACATCAGCTATTGAATCGAGCGGAAGCCCAAAGCGGGTTACTCCATTGGCAGAGACTTCAAAGTGAGTATTAAATTGTCTTGATTGAAAAAGCCGGAACAAGTATTCTCCATGTAGTTCTATTTGATTTGCTCTAATTTGAGCTAAATGATAACCGCAAATAACATTATCAAAATCTTTTACAACATAAGCAGGATTTGCAATATCGTCAGGAGTTTCAGAATCCTTCGTTATTAGAACATCACCTTTATTAAGAATAAATTTTTCAATCTCCTTTTCTGTTGCAGTTGCTTCCATAAAAGAAATAGAATCATCTATAAATTCATTCTTATAAACATCTATATAATTACAAAGCAGGATTGATTTTTCTTCTTCATTTGTTTTCTTGTCGACGTTACTTGACTGAATTGTCGCCACATACTTCAACTTCTTCACCTCCCAATGTTCCGGAATCTCCCCCAACCACTCAATACCGCTGGGTTTGAGTTTTATGTTAGGGTCAATGTCTTTTGTAACCGCCTGGTTGATGATAGCGGTGCATTCTTCTCTGAGCAGATCAATCAGTTTTTGCTTATTAGAAATGAGCTTGTCGATTTGGATGGTTTTTTCGTCTAAGTAGTTGGCAACGGCGATCTGTTCTTCTAATTGTGGGATTCCAATAATGAAAGATTCAACAAAACTTAATGGTACTCTTTTCTGCCCAGCAGAACCAATCATGAACGCTTCGCCAATATTCATAAAACGGTCTGTCTTCGTTTGATAGAAAAGAAATTTTTTGTTGATTTTGTTACTTGCCCGCAATACATGAAACTCAGTTGAACCAAAACCAAATTCTGTTTCAAGATTTTCAAGGAAAGCCCCTTTACCATTTTCAAAACAAGGTGTAATTTTCGCAACAATAATGTCATTTCTTTCAAAATAAGTAAATCCTGTGCTTACTTCATTACTCTTCTTTCTTAAATCCTGATCTATTGTTCCGTGTTTGGAAACTTTTTCCATTGGTAAAAACACAACTTCTGTTTCAGAATTATTTTCTAAATCAAAATTCTTTTTTGAAGAGTTAACTTTGGCTAAATACTTTAACCTCTTTATTTCCCAATGATCCGGAATCTCCCCGACCCATTCAATCCCTGAATCCTTATATTTTTTGTATCGTTTCATAATTCTGATTTTATTCTATTCATTCCCACCTGTAGAGACTCAATATTACGTCTCTACATTTTGAATTTCACCAAAATATACTAAGAAGGTCGCAGATTGTGATATTCAAACAACCTTCCGCGAAAAAGCAAGGAATCCCGAAGGGATGAAATTATTATAGACGATTGCAGAAAAAACCTGCGATAAACCCTGAAGGGGTGATATAATTGTTTTCCCATGAAAATGCCCCACGTGGTGATCATTATGTCATCCCTTTGGGATTGGGCGTTGTTTGCCGGTTTTTTCTTCTATAATCATTTTACCCCTTCGGGGTTCATAGTTTTTAAATAAATTACATTTGTGAACACGTTAAGTATAACATGCTTTGTTTTTTGTACACACGGTTACAAAATATGCCCCATCTGAACCATAATCCCAGCCATCCAATCTTGCGGTGGAGATGTGGTATTGGTGTTTATATTTTTCCATATTAATCAAGAACTATTTTTATCATTCCTTCGGTTTCTTTTTCCAAAGCCAGAATATCCCTGCGTATCTCTTCCAAACTTCTCAGGGGCTTATACTGGTAAAAATATTTAGTAAAGTTAATCTCATAACCGGTTTTGGTCTTGCTATGGTCTATCCAGGCATCCGGCAGGTGTGGTAACACCTCCCTTTTAAAATATTCTTCAATATCCTCTTTTAAAGGCACGTTTTCATAATCTCGCAAATCAGCATCGGGCACCGGGTCGCCTTTGCGGTCGGTTTCAATTTCTCCTCGTTTATTGCGTTTGGGGCGTTCCACGGTAATGCGATGATAACCGAAATCTTCATTGTTAAAAATTTTACAATAAGGGCCATCCTTAAAGGCCTCGTAGAGTTTGGTAATAGTTTTAATTTGATCGGGCTTGCCGTCTCTGCCATCACCGATTTCTTTACGTTTATTGCCCAGGCTGCGCATCATTTTCATGGAGAACGGGTTGCTCTTATCGCCTTCCTCCCAGTCGCTACCGCTAGCGTTAATGAGCTGCACTTTGCCCTTGCGTTCGGGTGTTTTGCGGTCGGTAACAATCCAAATATATGTGGAAATGCCGGTGTTGTAAAATAATTGGTCGGGCATGGCGATGATAGCTTCCAGCATATCATTTTCAATAATCCATTTACGGATATTACCGGGACCTCTGCCGGCGGCGCCGCTAAACAACGGTGAGCCGTTAAAGACAATTGCAATGCGGCTGCCGCCCGTACTCCGTTTCATTTTACTAATCATGTGCTGCAGGAAGAGTAACGAGCCATCGCTAATGGAAGGCAGACCTGCACCAAAACGGCCGGCAAAGCCTCTGTTTTCGTATTCATCCCTGATATACTTCTGGGCCTTTTTCCAGTCCACACCAAATGGTGGATTGCTGAGCATGTAATCAAAGGTTTCATCCTCCAACCCATCCTGGGTAAAGCTGTTACCAAATTTTATATTGGCCGGATTTTGGCCTTTGATAAGCATATCCGATTTACAAATAGCGTACGATTCCGGATTGATTTCCTGTCCGAACAATTCAAGTCTTGCCCCCGAGTTCAGGTCGTGCAGGTATTCACCGGCAATGGAAAGCATCCCACCGGTTCCGCAGGCCGGGTCGTACAACGTTTTAACGATACCCTCTTTGCGCAGAATGTCTTTATCGTGAGCAAACAGCAGATTTACCATAAGGCGGATAACCTCTCTTGGGGTAAAATGCTCACCGGCTGTTTCGTTGCTGAGTTCCGCAAATTTACGGATCAGTTCTTCAAAGATGTAACCCATTTCCATGGCGTCAACATCTTTAAAAGTATCCTCTTTTTTGGCAAATTCCTTTATGATTAAATACAGCAAGTCATATTCGTCCAGCTTCCGGATCTGGTCATCAAAGCTGAAATAATCGATTATCTCCCTGGCGCTGATTGAAAACCCGTTCATATAATTGCGCAGATTGGCAGCCACATTATTATGGTCTTTAGCAAGCTCATGAAAATCAAACTTACTGCGGTTATGAAATTTGGCCTTTGCAACCCCATTTAAAATGGGTTCCAACACCTCCGGTTTTTTATCCTTGTGTTTCTGATATGCTTCCAGCACCAGTTTTTTCGTTGGTGCAAGCACCATATCCAGCCTTCTCAGTACCGTAAATGGCAGGATAACTTTTCCATAATCAGCCTGTTTATAGTGACCTCTTAGCAAGTCGGCAATAGACCAGATTAAGTTTGCCTTTTCTCTGAAGTTGTTCATGAAAGCCCTTTTATCTTTTAAATACATAATTTATATACCAGCAATTCTAAGAGTAATTGCATACTAAAGGAACTTGTCTTACTCTTCACATCAGCTTCCAGCAAGAGGGCATACTTTTTTGTGAGATCTTCCTCGGTAAAAATCCTGACCTGTTCAAAAAAACGCTTTGCGAAGAATGGGAGCACTTGTAATTCAGAGGTAACTTTTGATTCATGTACTCCCTTATTTAACATCTGCTTAGCCCTCCACAACCGTTTCATTTGCCATGCCAGTAAACTAATAATCTTTACTGAATCTTCCCCGTGTGTCAGCATTTGACTAAGGGTTTTCAAAGCTATTGTTACATTTCTCTGTGCAACAGCATCGGTTAGCTCAAATATCGTTCGGTTTCTATCAATCCCAACAAGGGCTTCCACATCCTTTTCGTCAATCGCTGTTCTATCGCCAAGATAAATAGATAACTTCTCAATATGCTTATCCAGGATGGCTAAATTATTACCTGCATTCTCGGCTATCATTTGAGCCGCTTTGGTAGTGATTGTTTTTTTGTACTGTTTCGTGCGGGTAATTATCCAGTTTGGCAATTGATGATCCTTTAATTTTTTACATTCTGCCAGAATCCCGACCTTGTCAACAAGGGTTGCCAATTTTGTTCTCTTGTCCCATTTATCGCATACAAGAATAAGCTGGGAATGACTCGCAGGCGCCTGCACATATTTTTCCAGTACCTGCCTGTTTTTCTCAACAAAACTATCCACATCTTCCACAATCACTACCTTATTCTTACTTATAAAAAAAGGCATGGTCCGCAGTTCATCAAATATTATCCCTCCGGCAACTTCGTCACCTTTAAATTCAACTAAAGAAATAGTAGGATCGGTATCCTTGAGCAGATGAGCCTTTAACGATGAAAGCGCCTCACGAATAAAAAATTCTTCATCTCCAAAAACGACATATATCGGAAAAATCTTATCTTTATGCTGGTGAATATCCATGATTTTAGAACGATTTATCTACAGAATTTACCGAAAATAGAAAGTTATTATAATAGAATTCATTATTTCAACCTTTGAGGAATTCCTGCTACCATAAAGTATACCTCATCAGCTTCGTCTGCAATAATTTGATTTGCACGGCCTGCAATATCACGAAACAGACGGGAAAGGGGATTATCAGGCACAATACCGAGTCCAACCTCATTCGATACCACGATAACATCCGACTTTGATTTACGACACGCCTTGCTAAGTTTATGAATCTCATCAAGGATCTGTACCTGTTTCTGTTGTAAATACTCCACGTCTGCTTCCGGATAACTGACAGAATTTGCTATTTCATCACACAAAAGCATATTCGTTATGTATAACGTAATACAATCAATGAGCACAAGATGTGTATTCCCCTGTATATCTGATATAGCCCTATCTATATGATAAGGAGATTCTACGGTCTTCCAGTGAGAGGACCGTCTGGCACGGTGCGTTTGAATCCTTTCACGCATCTCGTCATCCCTGACCTCTGCAGTAGCTATATAAACCACATCATGATATTTTTTAGCCAGTCCTTCTGCAAAGGCAGATTTTCCACTACGCGCCCCGCCAAGAACAAAGGTTATTTTAGCCATAAACAAACACTCAATAAAAATACCAGCTCAATGATCTCATGAGTAGCTCCTAACGTATCGCCCGTCATCCCGCCAATTTTCTTTTTCATATACCAAATCCAAATAAGAGTAAAAGCAATAATTAGTGCAAACATCATTACCCCGTTGAGGTTATAAAAAAACCACAATAAGAGTAGTGGTAAAAACGATGTATAGATTATGTGTCTTACCGTTGTAGTATTCAGGATAAAACTTCCCGTACCCGATTCGCTTCGGGCATAGGAAGATAGCCCTGCTGCGCACACCTGCGCCCATCTCCCTGCAACGGGCATTACCATCAACGCAGCACACGTGTTCATTAAGACCGATGGAGTAGAACAGGAAACATACCTTGTGCAGACATCAAAAGGCGAGTTATGTATTGCACAGGTTTCGGCTATACTAACCAGGCTAATATATTTCAACCCTAGCAGGCAAATCAGTCCGATAGCTCCAAAGCTGCCTATACGGCTATCTTTCATTATTTCTAACCGTTTTTCTTTATTCCAGCCACCCCAAATGCCATCACAGGTATCGGCAAATCCATCGAGATGAAGTGCCCCGGTTATTGCAATATAAACAACAATAATCAAGGCATCAGCAATACGGGGAGGGAAAAAGAGAGAGAAGAGTAAGCAAGCTGTGGATAAAAAGATACCGATGCATAAACCTACCGTTGGAAACCAGGAGGCAACGGAACCCATGCTCTTTGGTTTTATCCTATCTCCCCTGTCAATAGGGATAATAGTCAGGAATTTAAGTGCCCATAAAAAATTATTCATTTTTATTTCTTCAAGAGCTTATTCATTTTGATAAAAACTGTCAACAAGAATCCCTTTTATCATACCGTATGTTTGTGATATAATTTTGTTTTTAATGAACATTGATTGTATTTCAATTATCCTCTTATAAATACCTGTGCATTTTATTTACTATATACTCTTTATCTTCATCTTCTGCTACTCACGGCTCATACCTCTCTACTCAGATCCCTTACCGGTAGATAAAGTACAGCATCTTATTGATAGGAGTACGATCACAAGAGTTCAAAAGCCACTTACGGTACGTACCGATAAAGAGACCCTTGAATATTTTATGGAACATGTAGAAGAGCTCACGAAACAGGGGAAGGATTTTAAGAGAAATGAATTGATACTTGAAATTAAAGAAGATGGCCAGTACGGCATACGCATGCCCTCAAAACGGATTGTGGGAGAGTTCCAGTTAGTGAAACGACAACCACAGAAAGTAATCTATGTGGGACATGGTAATGCCACAACATTTTTCAGTTTTTCAGGGTCTATTGTACTTGAGGTTCATTATACAACACAAAAAGATGAGATAGGCCCTTATGAGGATATAAAAACGGCCGTCCATTTGAAATTTGATAACACTTTCCTCGCTATTTTAGCCAAAGCGGCAGCCCCTATTTTGATTCCTAAACTGGATAAACTCATCACTAAATTTTCGATGAAGACGAAAAGTATTGTAGAAACTGCTTATGCAAATAAGTAAACTACTGAGAAAGAAGGAGAGCCATTATTGAAATTCCTATTAATTAATATACCCCAGCCCGGATAGCCTTTTTATTATCATGCCCTCTTCTTCGGATGAATATACATCTTCTTTCGTATTAAGATATCCCAACTCTATCAATTTTTTTATTATCTTATTGGTGGATTCTTCAACATTTTCCTTATTCGTTTCCAGTATAAGCTCGGGGTTTTGTGGTTCCTCATACGGATGTGAAACACCTGTAAAACTGTGAATCTCACCTTTGAACGACTTCTTATATAATCCCTTAGCGTCTCGTTCAACACATACCTCTAAAGGGCATTTCACGTAAACCTCAACAAAGTTACCAATTTCGTTACGGGCTTTGTCCCTTGCTTCCCGGTAAGGCGATATAGCAGCAGAAATAACGGCAACACCATTTCTCGTTAATAATTTGCAGATAAATGCAATACGTTGGATAGTAATATCGCTGTCCTGCTCACTAAAACCCAAATCCTGACAAAGATTTGTTCTCACCACATCATCATCGAGTATTTCCACATCTCTGCCAAACTCTTTCAGTTTTTCTTTCAGAAGATGAGAGATTGTTGACTTCCCTGCCCCTGATAATCCGGTAAACCAAACGGTAAAACCTTTATTCATCTTTTCCATCCTTCTTTGAAAACTGTAAATTCTCTCCCGTCATTTTGTATTTCCCAATCTACATTCTCATGTTATCCTTTCGTATATCTAAACCAGCAGCCCTCCGGGTTTACTGAATTACCTTACCTTCCATATCCTCCGGTATTTTAATATTCATATAGCTTAGTATGGTAGGGGCTATATCATAAAGTGTAACACCTTTACGTCGTATTCCGTAATAATTTTTATCGCTCTTCATAACAAAGATACCATATTGGGAATGATTTGCATCATCCGGACCTGTATCGTTTTCACTAGCCCATATCGTCCTGTTTCCAACATTACCAATAGACCGCCAGAAGAGGTCACCGTAGTACACAATCAAATCCGGTGGTATACCATTACATTGTGAGTAAATCTCCTCAGGCTTAAATACTTGCGTATTAATATTCCTGCCATTCTCATCTCTAAGATCTTCTAGTTTTTTTATCAGTTCATTCCGAAAATGCTCATAGTGCTGCTTCGCAATAACCCCTTTAGGTTCTCTACCCTTTACATTCATAAATAATCGTCCATAATAACCACCTTCACCCCAGACCGTTGTATTCTCCCAATCGACAATGATCTTATTAAACGGCATAGATTCTTTGGGATATTGTACTAATTTCAAGTATCCGTTTTGAATAAGCCATTCATTAATATGAATCCCCCCGATCATCCTCTTGGCTCCATGATCAGATACAATGAGGACCATAGTATCTTCATGTAAAAGATCCAAGATACTACCAATCTCTTTATCGAGGTACTTATAGTAATTCAAAACGGCATCCTGATATTTTGAGCCGGGTATATATTTGGGATGATCCTCATCAAAATACTTCCAGAAAGCATGATGTATTCTATCAGAACCCATCTCTACCATCATAAAGAAGTCCCATTCCTTTGAACGGATAAAATGCCGGGTTAACCTGAATCGTTTCTCCGTCATGTCATAAATTGTTTTTAGGATCGATTCTTTATTCTCGCTCCGAAATTCTTCTACATCGAGAATATAACCATTTGAGATATCTTCTACCTCAAATTTTAAGTTAGGCGGATAGGTATACTCACACGTCGTATCAGGCGTCATAAAACAGGTTACCATACATCCATTGACTGGTTGAGGGGGATAGGTCATGGGAACACCAATTACCACAACCTTTTTTCCTCGTTTCGATAAAATATTCCATACGGTATCGATATGGATAGCCCTTGAACTGGCAAAGGACAAACCATTATAATCATAATTCGACCGGTTTCTAAACCCATATAAGCCTAACCTGCCAGGGTTAGCACTTGTCATCATAGACATCCATGCCGGACAGGTAATAGCAGGAATAGTACTTTTCATCTCGCCGTAAATACTACGAGAAACAAGTTGTCTTATATTAGGTAATTGATTTAACCATCGATCAAAAAAAAGCTCAGGCGGCATTGAGTCTAAACCTAATACAAATACTCTTTTTTTATTAATCATCATACAACTTATTCAGCTACGATTTGTTTTTCATCATTTGTTATCAGAGGCAACGCAGATTTTAGATATTTTTTAAGGAAGATAGATAGTAATCAGGTAAGTTGCCAATCAGAGAAATGTGCTGTTTTATATTATGCTGTCTGATATGTCTCGTAATAACTAGGAGGGGTCAACCTCTAACTTTATCCAATAATTCACAAAGCCCGCGATCGGAGTCGAACCGACAACCTCATCATTACGAATGACGTGCTCCGCCAATTGAGCTACGCGGGCTAAAATAATACTTACTATAAAATATGTATTATACGGAAAATTTTTTTATTTACAATAGTTATTCTGCCTTAAGATGCCTCTTGTTTAAGATCAGGCTTAATAATGTTATGGATCTCAGATAACTGCTCAATGAGATAAGGAATATCTTTTATCGGCAGCATGGTTGAGGCATCAGACAGTGCTTTCTCAGGATTATCGTGTACTTCCAGGAACAATCCATCACATCCTGTCGCCACAGCGGCTCTGGCAAGGGGTATAATCATGTCCCTTTCACCTCCAGAAGTATTTCCTCTCCCCCCCGGTAATTGAACACTATGTGTGGCATCATAAATCACAGGATACCCTAATTTACGCATAATAACCAACGATCGCATATCGCTTACAAGATTATTATAACCAAAGGAAGTTCCCCGTTCTGTTAATAAAATCTGTTCATTCCCGGTACTTCGTATTTTTTCAACAACGGCTTTCATATCCCAAGGAGCCAAAAATTGTCCCTTTTTTATATTAATGGGTTTACCCGTTTTTGCTGCTGCCAGAATTAAATCGGTTTGGCGACAGAGAAAAGCAGGAATTTGTATTATATCCAGCGTTTCTGATACGATTGGTATATCTTCCTTACAATGAACGTCAGAAAGCACTAATACATCCAATCTCTTTTTAATATCGGCGAGAATCCTTATTCCCTCTTTAAGACCTGGTCCCCTGTACGAATGAACGGATGTCCGGTTTGCCTTATCGTATGATGCCTTAAAAATAAAAGGCATGTTTTTTATTTGAAAAAAGGTCTTTAATTCTTCTGCTAATTTCAAACAACTCTCAAAGCTTTCTATAACGCATGGACCAGCGATGAAGATCAGGGGCAAGCCTTGCCCTATAGACAAATTTTTAATATGCATCATTTTACAGAAAGTATCAGGATTAAACTCATAGGAGAATAGGGTAAAAATAACGATTACGTAATATAAATAACAATTTGTTATGTGTCAATATAATATACCTATTTTAAAAATCCATTATTGGGTTGCTCTATAAAAAAACTGAAAATTTTCTCAAATACTCGGTAAGTCAAAAAATTAATTGCTACCTATCTGTTCTCTGTGTAGAATAACGACCTGTAAACTTTGAATTCACCTATCAAACATGAAGAGGATAACTACATGAAGAATAAAATATTTCTGTATATTTTTGTATTATGCAGTATATCTTTTCCGGTATTTGGACAATTTTATGATTACGAGTCCCCTGAGATCAGGCTAAAAACTGGTCTACCGAACATATTTGCTGTAGAAAGTGTCCGGCAAATATCAGATAGCGAACAGGAATCTATGTTAAATATCAGTGTAAGTGTGAAGAAAGGAAGGATTGAATCGGTAGGCAAAGAGGGAGGATTCTGGATAGTGACTGTACGAACAAGCAGTAAAGAGGCTTCTACCTATCTGGTAAAGGAGAGCCAATTTAAAATTGTAGGAGAGGAATCAAAAAAAGTTATCATCAATGCTATTCACTGGAAAGATGGAAACTAAAACATCTATGAAAGTATTTTTTATAGGGGCAGGGCCAGGTGACCCTGAATTGCTCACAATCAAGGGACTCAAGGCTATTCAACATGCAGGCTACTGTATTTACGCAGGCTCTCTCGTAAATGCAGAATTACTGAAACATCTTCCGATGCATGCAAAGATATATGATTCTTCATGTATGAGCCTGGAGGATATGGTGGTTCTCTATAAAGAAGCAATGGAACAAAATACGGATGTCGTAAGGATACATTCAGGAGACCCGTCGATTTATGGCGCAATACAGGAACAAATGCATGCACTGGATGAGCTAGGAATTCCGTATGAGGTTATTCCGGGAGTCAGCTCCTTTGTCGCTGCTGCCGCAGTTTTAAGGCAGGAATTAACCCTCCCGGGCGTTACACAAACCATTGTAATTACCCGTATGGAGGGAAAAACCCCTATTCCTGAAAAAGAGCACTTGAGCGCCTTAGCAGCCGCAACTCCTACACTCTGTATTTTTTTGAGTATTGATAAAATTGAAGAAATCGTGAAGATATTGTCGTCCCATTATAGCAATAATTGTCCAGTTGCTGTCGTTTATAAAGCGACCTGGCCTGATCAAAAAATTATCCGTTCAAAATTATCGGATATTGCTGAAAAGGTTAAACAAGAATCTATAAAAAAGACAGCGCTTATCATTGTTGGAAGAGTATTAGAAAAAGAATTTAAAAGATCTGTATTATACAGTTAAGATGGGAAAGATTACACCAGATGGGACAATTTTTGTTCCGTAGTTGCATTTCTAAAATGAGACATTTAGCGCATGCATCAATAAATATTCTTATTTTATAAAAATATTATTTTCAAAATAATCCAGAAAATACTTGATTCAGAAGCTCATTTAATGTATTCTACCCCCAAACTCAGCGTACCTTATATAAACTATTTTTGAAAGGAGGTTATTGGATGAATAAGCAGGAGTTAGTTGAAATGGTGGCGAAGGAATGTGAGATGTCAAAGGCTAACGGGGAAAAGGCAGTAAATGCTGTTTTAAATGGTATAAAAACTGGTGTTAAAAAAAATAAAGAAGTCAGACTGATTGGATTTGGTAGTTTCACGGTAAAAGAAAGAAAAGCACGAAAAGGCCGTAATCCACAAACAGGCGCTACAATTAATATCAAAGCAAGCAAAGCGATAAAATTTACTCCCGGACAGGATTTTAAAAATATCGTAAATAAAAAATGATTTGCTATTAAAATATATAAACAAAAAAAGCAGGCTTTAGAGCCTGCTTTTTTATTGCCTGAATAACGTTCTTTATGCCTTCTCTGGAGAAGTCTCCACAGGTTCCAAGGTTTGCTGTCTGCGAACAACCCTACGCTCGTTTTCAGTAAGAAGCTTCTTCCTTAATCGAAAGGTCTTTGGAGTAATCTCTACGAGCTCATCCTCCTCAATATATTCTAAAGCCATTTCCAACGAGAATTCTCTGGGTGGAGGGAGTTTAATACCTTTTTCAGCAGTAGCACACCGGATATTAGTAGCCTTTTTTGCCCTGATGACATTCACTGTAATATCGTTCTGCTCACAATGTTCACCTACAATCATTCCTTCATACACTTGATCGCTTGGTTTTAAGAACATTATACCCCTATCCAACAATCCATCTAGAGCATAAGTAGTTGCCTCACCTGTCGCCATAGAAATTAACACACCTTGTATCCGATGAGCAATATCGCCCTTATAAGGCTCGTAATCATAAAAATTATGGTACATTACAGCTTCGCCACGGGTAGAACTTAATATGCGGTTTCTCAGCCCAATTAAACCACGTGATGGCACCTTAAATTCAAAATGGGTTATATCCTTATCGGTGTCCATACTAAGCATCTCTCCCTTCCGGGCGCCTAATAAGGAGATAACTTGTCCTTCATATTCTTTCGGCACATCGATAACAACATATTCTATAGGTTCCGCCTTTTCCCCTTTTAGTTCCTTAAAAATTACCTTAGGTTTTGAAACCTGCATTTCATAACCTTCCCGTCGCATATTCTCAATTAATACAGATAGGTGCAAAAGCCCGCGACCTGAAATCCGGAATGCGTCTGGCGTCTCCGTATCTTCCACTTTAAGAGCTACATTCGAACGAAGTTCTCTATAAAGCCTCTCCCTCAAATTTCTGCTGGTCACATATTTACCATCTCGACCACTAAAAGGAGAATTATTGACAGAAAATATCATGGAGAGCGTTGGTTCATCGATACTAATTTTTGGCATTGCTTGCGGGTTCTCAAGAGATGCAATCGTGTCACTAATATCAATATTCTCAATCCCGGTTATAGCAACGATATCGCCAGCGCTAGCCGATTTTATAGTTTGTCTTCCTAGCCCTGTAAAAGTAAATAGTTCTACCACTTTATGTACTGTTTGTTTACCATCTTTATCAATTCTCGTAACTTGCTGACCTGCATTAATATTACCCATGAATATTCTACCAATACCAATTCGACCAACATAATCATTATAATCTAATGAGGTTATTTGCATTTGCAGTGATCCGTTAGGATCACCATTGGGCTTGGGAACATAGTGTAAAATAGCATCAAGTAATGGGGTAATATCCTTATTAGCTTCTTCCAGAAATAACTTTGCAAAACCTTCACGTCCGCTAGCATAAAGCACCATAAAATCCAACTGTTCATCAGTTGCATTCAGCTCAACAAAGAGATCAAAGACCTCATTCAGCACTTCTACACAACGGGCATCGGGTCTATCAATCTTATTGATCACCACAAGAGGCCTTAAATTATAACTCAACGCTTTACGAAGTACAAATCTTGTCTGAGGCATAGTTCCTTCAGCTGCATCTACCAGCAATAAGACACCGTCAGCCATCTTAAGAACGCGCTCCACTTCTCCGCCGAAATCAGCATGTCCGGGAGTATCAATAATGTTAATCTTTACCCCTTTATAATTAATAGCAGTATTCTTTGCTAAAATGGTAATACCCCGCTCACGTTCGAGATCATTGGAATCCATAATTCTCTCTACATTCTGTATCTGCTGATTAGCCCGGAATGTGCCGCTCTGTTTAAGCAATTGATCAACAAGGGTGGTCTTTCCATGGTCAACGTGGGCAATAATTGCCACATTACGTATATCATCTCTTACTAACTGTGTCATGTTATTCCTCAAATATACCACATAATAATGCAACTGATCCGTAAAATTGCATATAAATAAAAAAAGCCGCAACGAAAAATCGTAGCGGCTTTACAAATATCATAGTAAATTATTAAGCCTACAACTACGCTATATAAAACACTTTAAATTATGACAAATAAAATCTTTTTTGTCAATAAAAATACAGAGGGCTTGTGGTATTAAACATCTCTGGTATATTATTCTCTTATTACTTACACACATGAATTCAGATCATCACTTAATACATTTTAATGAGACGTTACACTAGAGGTCATCCCAAAACCTTAATTTAGTATCTAGAATCATTTGAAGATAGAGATAGGTTTCCGTACAGAAATAGGTTTGGGATAGCGTCAAGCCAAAAAAACATGTGAGAATATCTGAAAATGCCTTGAAAATAATCCCCCTTTTACCTTGCCCTCCATATCTATAATTATTACTATATAGCCATGGTAATAGTCGCAGGAATTGATATCGGTTCGACCACCACAAAGATAGTAATAATGCGGGACAACACAGTACTTGGTTCAAGGCTCTCCTCCACAGGAGCTAATTGCAAAAAAACGGTAAAACAGTTGCTCAGTGATGTGTTAGAGGATTATAATCTAAAAGAAGAAGAAATTCAATATGTTGTGGCCACAGGGTATGGTCGCAGGATGATCTTTGCTAATGAGATTGTCACCGAAATAACCGCCAACGCGAGAGCAGCTAAATGGCTCATGCATGAAAAGGAAAACGTAAGAACCATTATAAATATTGGAGGTCAGGATTGTAAAGTAATTGCTTTAGATAACAATGGCATAATGTTGGATTTTGCGATGAATGATAAATGTGCCGCTGGAACAGGTCGATTTCTGGAAGTTATGAGCCGCATCCTTGAAGTGGAATTAGATGAATTGGGTACATTATCTCAAAAGGCAGAGGATATACCACCTATAAATAGCTTATGCACAGTTTTTGGCGAGTCTGAGGTTATTTCCTTATTATCACAAGGAAGGCAGGTACCTGATATAATTGCGGGTATCCACAAATCAATTGCTAAGAGGGTAGGCGCTATGGTTAAGAAAATTGGTATCAGAGAAGCTGTATTTTTCGATGGAGGTCCTGCCTTTAATCAAGGATTGAAGATTGCATTGGAACAGGAATTGGGAGTCAAACTGCATATTCCATCTGACCCACAAATTACTACAGCGTTAGGCGCAGCAATTATTGCTTACGAGCATTTTCTCAGGAAATCAAAGTAACAGGATTCTACTGTAAAGAGAGAAGATATTCTTTAAAAAGTCTGTCTAATCACTACGTTTCTTCAAAAGTCTTTCCTCGTACTTTACCACAGTATCCTCTTGTTCCATAGTTTCAACCGAACCTGGTCTTCTTGTGCGTACTTCTAGAATAGCTTTCTTCGCACTGCAACCTTTATTTACAAGGTAACAGGCTAACATAGTTCCTGTTCTACCAGCTCCAGCATCACAATGAACAACAATCTTTTTCTTAGAAGATATAAGATTATTTACGAAATATAAGAATTCATCGATTTGCTCCTGAGTTGGTGATGTAAAATCGGCGACAGGAATATGTTTATACTCAAACCCAAACTCTTCTATTAAAGTTTTATGAAGTGGTATCTCCGTTAATGAAACTATCGCTTCAATTCCATTATCTTTCAGGAATTCAAGATCTGTTACTATCGATACAGGTCTCCCCATACCGGCAATTTCATCTTTTATCAGCCAACTAAAATTTCTAGGCATTGGTATCATTTAAAATATTGTTAAGCATTTCTCGGACTATTTCTAATGGCAAACCAACCGCATTTGTATAGCTACCATCTATTTTCTCAATAAATTTTTTCTCTTTACCCTGAATAGCATATGCACCAGCCTTATCTAATGGTTCACCTGTTTGAATATATGCATCAATTTCATCTTCAGATATATGCTTAATTTTAATATATGTTCTTCCGATTCGCAATAATTTCTTTTTTAATGGCATATTTATTATGCATATACCTGATAGAACATCGTGCTCTGTACCACTCAGCATTGAAAGCATTCTTTTAGCATCATAGACATCTTTCGGTTTACCTAAAATAGCACCCTTACAAGAAATAATGGTATCAGCCGCAATAATAATAGCATCGTCTACTCTTTTGGCAACATCATTTGCTTTTAAAAATGCAAGATTCTGAACCAGATCTGATGGTAAAATATCGCAGCAGACATCTTCTTCTATTTCATGCGGTATAATATCAAACTTATATCCTAATAATTTCAGCAAGGCAATTCGTCTTGGTGAATTTGAGGCAAGCACAAAGCGTTTTTCCTGCATAATCTCCCTTGAACAAAAAACCCTCCTACTAAGTACTTAGTAGGAGGGTAAAAGAATTATTTATTTTAAAGATTGATACGCCCTTTTGTTAAGCCGTAGTAACTTCAGGCTTAACTTCTTCATCTGCGTGTGTCTGACCTTCAACTAATTCGAAAATCACGCGGGATGCATTATCATTCAGTCTTCTTCCTAATAATCGTAGTTTTCTATCCTTTCCTTCCATTTTATACTCAAGCACAGGTACCTTACCTACACTACTACCGGATAATACTCCTAATCGGGTACCGGATAACTTTAATATTCTTGTATATCCGCCATTTCGATTCATATATCCTTGAATGATACTTCCTGCTTCACGCCACTGTCCTTCTCCAAAAAGCTTTTCTACTACATCAGCATTTCCTAGTTTTGAGAGAACCTGACGATAGCAATGAACATATCCAGGTCTATCTGTATTCTTCTTTAATAACCCTTTCTTAACAATAGTAATAATTTTTTCAGCAAAAGATTTTGTCTCTTTTGCCTTTTCAAGTGTTGTTATGATTCTACCATATATAAAAAGGCTATTAGTAATATTCTGCCTTAACGCCTTTCTATGAGCAGAAGTCCGCGATAAGTGTCTTCCTCTCATTCCGTGTCTCATGGAATTATCCTTTCCTCTTTTCCATTTATTTAGCTGCCACAGGCATTCCGATTGTTAAATTCAACTGTGTTAATTTTTTCTTTACTTCTTTCAGTGTTGTTTTACCAAAATTCTTAATCTCGAGGAGTTGTTCTTCTTTTTTTGAAACGAGATCGCCAACTGTTAAGATATTTGCAGTCTCAAGGCAATTTGATGCCCTTACTGATAAATCCAATTCAGTTATTGGAATACTAAGTTTTTTATTAAGTTCTTCTTCTGATATTTCGGGAACAGATTCAATTCCCATTCTTTTCTCAACTTGCTGTAATTCTCTCCCAATTTCAAAATACTGCACAAAAGGATTTAAATGTTTTCTGAGAATCTTAGCAGCTTCAACAAGAGCCATCTCTGGAGAAACTACACCATTTGTCCATATTTCCATAATAAGTCTATCATAATTTGTTCTTCTGCCTACACGTGTTTCTTCAATAGCATAACGAACATTTCTAACAGGAGAAAACATAGAATCTAAAGCTATTAATCCAATTTCCTGCTCTTCAGATTCATTTTCTTCAGCAGTCACATATCCACGCCCTTTTTGCACCTGCATTTCTACATTAAAATCCACATCTTCTGAAAGCGTTGCAATATGCAGGTCATCATTTATAACCTCTACATTATCATCAGTAATAATATCTTTTGCTTTTACTTCACCTTTCTTATTCGCCTCAATTCTTATCAATTTCGGCTGATCCGTATGTAACTTAACAACGAGATTTTTTATATTCAACATTATATCTGTTACATCCTCAACAATGCCTGGAATATAAGTAAACTCGTGACTTATATTATTTATTTTGACAGATACAACAGCACATCCCTCTAATGAAGAGAGTAAAATTCTACGTAAGCTATTTCCTATAGTATGCCCAAAACCGCGCTCAAAAGGAGCTGCTATAAATTTACCATATTTATCGGTTAAAGTCTCTTTTTCCACATCCATACGGATTGGAAGTTCGAGACCTCTCCACCTTATTCGCATATTCTCCCCCTAATCCAATTAATAAGGGATTTTAAAATAAAATAAACCATTCGGCTTCAATAATATTAATGAGAAAATAAACTCCTGTGAGGCTATAAAAATATTTGCTGAATTTACAGCTATGGAATGAAATGAACCGGTTAACCGTATTTATTTAGAACACAGTTCGATAATTAATTGTTCCTGAATATGAACAGAAATATCGTCCCTTGTAGGGAGTTGTGTCACCATAGCTTCCAAGGTATCTTTTCTAAATTCTATCCAAACAGGGGCATTTCGGCCATTAACAAATTCAATATTCGATTTTATAATGCTCAGACTTGATTCATCATTCTTCGGTTTTATAATATCCCCAGCCTTTACAAGATATGAGGCAATGTCTACTTTTTTATTATTCACGCTTATGTGACCATGTTGTATAATTTGCCTACCTTGCTTTCTTGAAATAGCAAAAGAGACCAAATATAAAACATTATCTAACCTTCTCTCGAATATATTTAAAAGGTTTTCGCCTGTATTTCCCTTTTGTTTTTCAGCTTTTTTGTAATAATTCTGAAACTGTCTTTCTAAAACCCCATAAAAACGTTTTATTTTTTGCTTTTCCCTAAACTGAATACCATATTTTGATAACTTACCTCTGCCCCAGGTAAATTGACCAGGAGGATACTTGCGTTTTGAGATTGCGCATTTTACCGTATCACATCTGATTCCTTTCAGGAATAATTTTTCACCCTCTCTTCTACACAATCTGCATTGTGGACCTACATATCTTGCCATATCGTTCCTTTCTCGAACCTCATTTTAAACTTATGTAAATCATGCTTATACTCTGCGTTTTTTCCTTGGCCGACAACCATTATGGGGAAGCGGTGTTACATCTTCAATTGCCTTCAAATTCAATCCTGACGACTGAATTGCTGTAATAGCGGATTCTCTGCCTGGGCCTGGCCCCTTCACTCTAATTTCAATTTCCTGAACCCCATATTTTTTAGCTTTTTCAGCAGCGCTCGACGCTGCCTTCTGAGCAGCAAATGGAGTACTCTTCCGCGATCCTTTGAAACCTACCGTACCAGCGCTTGCCCAGCATATTGTTTCACCATTAACATCTGATATTGTAACATAGGTGTTATTAAATGTTGCCTTAATATTAGCAATTGCTCGCGTAACATTATGTCTTGCTTTTTTCTTTACCGCAGTTGACATGATTAACTCTATTCCTCAAAATAAAAAAATTCTAACTTATTGAATTAAGAAATTTCTTAACTTAATTCATATCCGCTAAAATAATCTTGTAAAATAAACTCAGTATGAAACATTTCATCCAAATTCTTATATTTATCCATATTATATTTTCTGCTACCCTTTTTTTTACGGGCTATAATCATGAGATTTTTTGGAGTAAACTTAGGAGAAGTTACTTCCGTAAACTTCACATAATAACCTGCTCCTGTCAAAAACTGCGCCCTTAAGGCCTCTGTTAAAATATCAGCAAAACGATATCTCAAAAGCCCAAAATCAGTTATATCCACTAAGGGGTGACCTATTTTTAAACGATTTCTTATTTGATTTTGACAGCAAGGAACAACTATAATATATTTAGCGCCTAATTTAATCCCCTTAGCAATCGTCTCGTCTGTAGCTATATCGCACGCATGCAGCGCTATCACAATATCAACAGACTTTTCAATTTGAACATTGATAATCCTATCGTTAATAAAATGCATATTTTGATAGCCGAGGCTATCTTTTGTCTGATTACATTTTTCTATAAGTATCTGATTAATATCTACTCCATAAAAGATCGTATTTATAGAAAACCGCTTTGACAGAATATAATTGATGGCAAAAGATAAGTAAGACTTACCGCATGAGCACTCAAGAAACACAATTTCTTTATCGAATTGATGCGCTTGAATGATTTGTATAATTTGCTCGCAAAAACCTACAACCTCATTAAATTTCTTTACATCACGATCATCACCAGATTGTTCAATATTCAAGGCTATAGCGTTCAGAAATTCTTTACTTGATCTCAATTCTTTCGTTATAGCTTCTTTCTCCTCCATAAAAGCCTCTTCCAGCATTCTTTATTTTAGTCAGGGAGCATATTATTAACCTAATTCTTTTACGCTCTTCTTCCCGGCCACCGTCTTCTTACGACCTTTTCTGGTACGTGCATTTGTTTTTGTCCTTTGACCCCTAACCGGTAAACCGATTTTATGCCGTATTCCACGATAACAATTGATACTTTTCATGCGTGCAATATTCTGCATCTCCTGCCTGCGCAACTGACCTTCTGTAGCAAAACTCTTCTCTATGTACCCGCTAATCATAGTTAACTGATCCTCATGAAGATCCTTTGCGCGTATATTCTCATCGATATTAATATTTTTTAATATCTTTTCAGACAAAGCCTTTCCAATTCCATAAATATAGGTAAGTGAAATAACTATTCTTTTATCTGCTGGAATGTCCGTTCCTGCAATTCTCGGCATTCATCAATCCTTTCTTAATTTGTTGTAAAATCAAACTTAATATATATAAACTATCCTTGCTTTTGTTTATGGCGGGGATTGGTGCAAATTACTCGAACAATCTTTTTTCGCCTTATTATTTTACAATTTTCACAGATTCTTTTTACAGAAGACCTAACTTTCATAATTTATTATTCCTGCGTAACTAAAAATTATTAAATTTATATTAGACTTGCCTATAAATAATTCTGCCTTTATCAAGATCATAAGGCGACATTTCAATGGTTACTTTATCACCGGGCAATATCTTAATAAAATGCATCCTCATCTTTCCAGAGACATGCGCGAGCACCTTATGGCCATTCTGCAACTCTACCCAGAACATTGCATTGGGAAGCGCCTCTTTTACAGTCGCCTCAACTCTTATTGGTTCTTCTTTTGTCATATTAAAAGCAACTTTACAAATAGTTTTCCTATGTTGTTAGAATATCCGCTCCATTTTCAGTTACAACGATCGTATGTTCAAAATGGGCAGATAGTTTTCTATCCTTAGTTACTACTGTCCATTTATTACTTAAAACCTCGGTATCGCACTTACCCATACATATCATAGGTTCAATAGCAATAGTTACTCCAGGCATTAAAATCTCATCTGTTTCTAATAATGATTTGCTCACAAAATTAGGTACTTGTGGATCCTCATGCATACATCTGCCAATTCCATGACCAGTATAGTTCCTTACAACAGAGAAACCATTCTTTTCCACATATTCTTGTATTGTTCTTGATATTAATGATAACTTTACATTTGCTCTTATGATGTCAATTGCTAAACTAAGCGACTTTTCACATACATCAATGAGCTTTTTTGCCTCTAAACTAATCTCTCCAATAGGCATCGTAATTGCTGCATCTGCAATATATTTACGATAACCAACCCCTACATCTACGCTAAGAATATCACCATTTTTTAATTTCCTTTGATCCGGTACACCATGCACAACTTCCTCGTTTATCGAAGCACAGATGCTTTTCGGAAATCCCCGATAACCTTTAAAAACCGGTACACCACCTTGGTTTAGAATATATTTTTCAAGCTCAGAATTTAAATAATCTGTTGTTACATCTCGCATTGCGATCTCTTTAACTAACCTCAACGCATCTGCAGTAATTCTCCCGGCAGTTCTCATTAATTCAATTTCTCGAGGAGATTTCCTCACTATCAATTCAATTCACTCCAATGCCAGGGATTTTTTTTCAGACAAAGTATCAATAGTATCTAATATATTTTTTGTAATTACTTCTATACGTGCGTCGCTTTGAATCTCTTTTAAGATACCATTCTTCTTATAATAAGCTATCAAATCCTCAGTTTGCTCACGGTATACTCTTAATCTTTCCAGCACCGTTTCAGGCTTATCATCTGCTCGTTGATTGAGAAAACCACCGCATTTATCACAAAATCCATCTCTTGCCGATGGAACGTATGTTACATGATAATTTGAGCCACAACTACCACAAATTCTTCTCCCGGATAGGCGAAGGACAATGCTTTCTTTGGAGACGGCAAAATGAAAAACGAGATCTAATTTATTTCCAAGTTCTTTTAACATTTCATCTAATACCTTTGCTTGAGATAAAGTTCTTGGAAATCCGTCTAAAATAAATCCGTTTGTGCAATCATTCTTTAAGATACGATCTTTAATAATATCAACGACAATCTGGTCAGGTACCAACAATCCTTTCTCAATATAATACCGTGCTTTTATACCTGTGTCGGTACCTATCTCCACAGCTTCTCTTAACAAATTTCCGGAGGATATATGCGGTACCATCTTTTCTTTAGAAATATTTTGCGCCTGAGTTCCTTTACCAGCTCCCGGAGGTCCAAGAAAGACGATCCTCATCCCATCCTTCCTCTAATTCTTGTGCCTCCACTTAAAAATCCACTATATTGCCTCATAATCATATGGGATTCAATCCTTTGCACCATATCAAGCGCCACTCCAACAATAATCAGCAATCCTGTACCACCATAAAAACCAGCTATAGCACGATTAAGCTCGAAACCGCCGGCAACAAGTTTAGGCAAGATCGCAATTAACGCTAAAAAGGCCGCTCCAGCCAGTGTAATCTTACCCATAATACTTTCTAAGTATTCTGCTGTTCTGTGTCCAGGCCTGATTCCCGGAATAAAACTTCCATAATCTTTCATATTATTAGACATTTCTTTAGGATTGAATTGTATAGCGGTCCAAAAGTAACAAAAAAAAGTTATAAGCAGTATATAAAGTATAACATAAATCACACCACCTTGCAATATATCTGACAAACGAGAAGTCATCCAATAACCAACTGTTCCAGGGTCTAACCTTGCTTGTATGCCCTGCATAATTGCAGCAGGAAAAATCAACAGAGACTGAGCAAATATAATAGGCATTACACCTGCCTGATTCACCCTAAGCGGTAAAAAATGCCTTTGCCCGCCATATACCTTTCTTCCACGAGTATGTTTTGCCTGCTGAACAGGTATTCTCCTTTGGCCTTGTGTGATATATACAACACCACCAACAATCGCTAAGAACATACCCAAAAGGACGAGTAATTTCACAATACCAATCTGATGCTCTGCTGGAGTTACAGAGAATGTAAAGTTTTGTACAACTTGAGAAAAAGCCCACGGTAAACGTTCAATAATACCGACCATAATTACGATCGATATTCCACTTCCAATTCCATGCTCTTCTATTTGCTCACCTATCCACATGAGTGTCATTGTCCCTGTAGTCAAAAGAAGCGCTGCCATCATTTGAAATCCAATACCCTGCAGATAGACAGGGATGACCGGAACTCCATTAAATTCTACGGTATAAAGTGTCCTTGTCATTACAAATGCCTGAAATAAGCAAAGCCCAACTGTTGCAAGGCGAGTGTACTGATTAATTTTTTTCCTTCCTACCTCTCCCTCTTTTTGTAGTTTTTCCAGATAAGGTATTACACCAACCAGCAACTGAAATATAATAGATGCACTTATATAGGGCATAACACCCAAGCCAAAAATAGCGCCTGAGGTCAACGCACCTCCTGCAAACATATCAACTAATCCTAGCAACTGTCCAACCCCTGTCTGTGTAAACTGATGAAAATACGACTTTAATACTGTCGTATCAATTCCTGGTATAGGAATATAGACACCGACACGGCATAATGCAATTAAACCGAGAGTTATAAGTACTTTTTTTCTTAATTCCGGAATTCTAAAAATGTTTCCAAATTGTTCAATCATGATAAGATCTTTGCTTCTCCACCTGCTGCCTTAATCTTTTCTAAAGCAACTTTGCTAAATTTATTTGCAATAACTGTTAAAGGATTTTTTATTTCACCCTCACCCAAAACCTTTACGCCATCCAAAACTTTTTTGATCAACCCCGCGTCTTTCAACTTCTCGAAATCCACAGTTGTATCTTTTTCAAATTGTGCGATATCTTTTATATTGATTATTGCATACCTTTTTTTAAATGGATTATTGAAACCTCTTTTTGGCAAACGGCGGAACAGAGGAGTTTGTCCGCCTTCAAATTGAATCTTCGTTGCATAACCAGATCTGGCTGTTGCTCCTTTACCACCTCTGCCAGAGGTTTTTCCTGTGCCTGAACCCCTACCACGGCCCACTCTTTTTTTGCGTTTTCTATAAAAAGGTATCGCTTTTATATCAGTAAGATTCATTCTATCTTTACTCCTCTTAATTCTTCAACTTCCTGCTTCGTCCTTAAAGCCTTTAATCCCATTAGTGTCGCTTTCGCAACATTAAGAGGATTTCTCTTACCGTAACATTTTGTTAATATATTTTTAATTCCTACTGACTCGAGCACAGCGCGGGAAGATGCACCAGCTTTAATACCAGTGCCTGGCAAAGCTGGCTTTAAGAAAATACTTGCGGCTTTGTATTTTCCCCACATCAAATGGGGTATTGTATCACCAACAAGGGGAATTTTAACCATTTCTTTTTTTGCCTCTTTAACTGCTTTGTTCACAGCATTTGGCACTTCACGAGCCTTACCAAAACCAATACCGACACTCCCTTTTTTATCACCTACAACAACAAGGGCACTAAAGCTCATAGATTTTCCACCCTTAGTTACTGTAGTACAGCGGTTGATTCTCACAACCGTTTCTTCTAATTTTACAGGTTCTTCGATACGTCCCAAATGAATCTCCTTGCACGAATCAAATATTTAGAAATCTAAATTATGCTTCCTAGCACTTTCCGCTAAAGCTTTTATCCTTCCGTGATATTTATAACCACCTTTATCAAAAACAACTTTTGTAACACCTTGACTCCTCGCCTCATCAGCAATCATTTTTCCTACAATCTCCGCAGCTTTAACATTTCCCCCATATCCAACCTGCGATTTAACATCAGGGGTTTGTGTAGAAACTGATACTAAAGTTTTTCCATCGACATCATTGATAATCTGGCAATAAATATGTTTCAAACTACGATAAACACTTAAACGTGGCCTTTCACTAGTTCCAAACACCTTTCTTCTGACTCTATAATGACGCCTTGTTCTTTTATGCAATTTTTCTTTTATACGATCCATAGTTAAAACCTATAATTAAGATCTCCTAGGCTGTGCCTGATGATAATGCTTTTCCAGCCTTTCTTCTAATAATCTCATCCTCATATTTAATACCCATCCCTTTATATGGCTCGGGTGGTTTCATCCCTCTGATTACAGCGGAAAACTGTCCCACTAATTGCTTATCAGAACCTGAAATGGTCATTTTAGCAGGATTTGTCGGATTCTTTATCTCTACCTTTAATCCTTTTGGTATTTCTAGTTGGATAGGATGCGTATAACCAAGCGATAATACCAGATCTTTACCCTGCACCTTAGCAGTGTATCCAAGCCCTACGATCTCAAGATTTTTAAAATAACCGGCAGTAACACCTGTAACCATATTTGCAATAAGTGCACGTGTCAAACCATGCAATGCTTTATAACGTTTTTCATCTGATGGTCTGTTTACAAATATTTGCTTAGCTTCCTGATTATATGTTATTGTAATATCATCATGAAAAGTTTGACTTAGCTTCCCTTTTGGTCCTTCAATATTAAGGGTATTATTGTTGACTGATATTTTTACCTCTTTTGGAATTTTTACTGGTTGTTTTCCTATACGTGACATATAAAACCCTCTATTAACAAAAACTGCTTAGTATACAACACAAAGAAGCTCACCACCAACTTTTAATTTTCTACAATCTTTATCACTAAGAACTCCTTTTGACGTAGAATATACAGCCGTTCCAATCCCACCAAATATTCTGCCAATATTGCTTACTTTTATATAAGCTCGTCTGCTCGATTTACTCACTCTTTCAAGCTTATTGATAAGTTGTTGCTTTAGTGGACCATACTTGAGATACACCCTAATCATGTTTTTATTACTACTAATTGGAACCTCTTTGAACTCTTTAATGAAACCTTCATTTTTTAATACTTTTAATATTTCTAATTTTATCCTAGAAAATGGTATATCAACCGTCTCACATCGATTCTTATTTGCATTTCTAATACGAGTAAGCATATCAGAAATCGGATCCGTCATAGACATTCTTTTTATTCCTTACTTTAATACGACCTGAATTATTAATTAACTTTTTACCAACTCGCCTTCTTTACCCCAGGAATCTCACCCTTGGATGCCAAGTTTCTAAAGCATATTCTACAGATTTTAAATTTACGATAATAAGCTCTCCTTCGTCCGCATAAATTACATCTATTATATCTTCTTGTCTTATATTTAGGCTCTTTTTTTGATTTTTCGATCAGACATTTCCTTGCCATTCATACTCCTTATTCTAACCTTAAAGGCATACCTAATAATTTTAATAATTCGTAGGATTGTTCATTGGAATTACCGGTAATAACTAAGGTAACATCCATACCTTGCACAAATTCAATTGTATCAATGTTAATCTCAGGAAACACGTTTAACTCTGTAAGACCTAGTGTATAATTTCCTCTGCCATCGAATGATTTTGAAGGGAGACCTCTAAAATCTTTTATTCTTGGTAACACAATACTAACGAGACGGTCCAAAAACTCAAACATCATCTTTCCACGGAGAGTTACCTTGCATCCAATAGGTTGGTCCTCACGAAGTTTAAAACCTGATATTGCCTTCTTCGCTTTTGTAATAAGTGGTTTTTGACCAGTAATTAATGATAAATGTTTTACAGCTTCTTCAATAATTTTCTTATTATCGACTGCTTTACCAAGACCCATATTAATAACAATCTTCTGTATCTTGGGCACTGAAAATCTATTTTTATATTGAAACTTATTAATTAATTGTGGAACTACTTCTTCTTGATACTTTTGTAATAATCTCACCATTTTTTAAATCCCAAAAATCATTCAGCCGATAATATTTCAAACCCGCAATAAGCACAAACACGAACCTTATTCCCATTCTCCGAGATCTTCTTCTGTGTCCGCACACCTTTTCCATTTTTTTCGCAGCTTTTATTTTGACAAACAGGTAATATATTCGATACAGCAATAGAAGCTTCTTTTTGTATTCTACCGCCTTGCGGGTTCTTTTGGCTAGGCTTTGTGTGTTTATAAACCAAGTTTACCCCTTTTATTACAACCCGTTTTTTATCCCGTAAAACTTTCATTATTCGTCCAGTTTTACCGGCTTCATTACCAGACATAACAGCAACTAAATCATTCTTACAAACATGCATAAAATTCTCCGTAGGTATGTGTGTTCTTATGTTATTTATTCTGTGACTATTTACACTACCTCAGCGGCTAGTGATATAATTTTCATAAAATTCTTTTGTCTTAATTCTCTGGCAACAGCACCGAATATACGTGTTCCTCTGGGATTTCCATCATTATCAATAATAACGATCGCATTCTTATCAAATTTCAAATACGAACCATCATCTCTCCGTATATTTTTTCTTGTACGCACAACAACACCCTTTACAACATCCCCTTTTTTCACAACTCCATCAGGTATTGCCTTTTTAACAGCAGCAACTATAATATCACCAACCGTTGCGTATTTTCTGCTTGTCCCCCCTAACACTTTTATACATTTGGCTTTCTTAGCCCCACTGTTATCTGCAATCTCTAATTTTGTCTGTTCCATTATCATTATAGGAAACTCCCCTGTAATCTCATAATATAGTAATCTTACTTTGCTATAATCCTGACTAACTTTGTAGTTTTTGTTTTACTCAACGGTCTTGTTTCGACAATCTCTACCTTATCACCTATTTTTGCCTGACTATTCTCGTCATGGGTCTTATAGAATGAAGCTCTTTTTATATACTTACCATATTTTTTGTGTTTTAGAAGATTCATTACTTCAACCACTATAGTCTTCTGCATCTTATTCCCAATTACTGTTCCTATTATTTTTCTTCTCTTACCTCTTTTATCATCGCGCTCCATTTTAAACCTACTCCTTTTCACCGAGATGCCTATGTGCATGAGAATCCATTTCTTTTAGTATAGTCAATAACCTTGCAATGTTTTTTCTAACACTCATTTTTTGAGCCGGATTCCTCGTCTCACCTGCTTGCCATTGAAATTTAATATTCAGCAATTCACGTCTGCTAGCATCAATTTCTTCCAAAATTTCTTGTCTTGATTTACTTCTGATTTCACTAGCCTTCAAACTATTTTTCTCCTTTGCACGAGTCTTACTTTAACTGGCATTTTATGAGCCATTCTATTAAAGGTTTGCCTCGCTATTTCTTCATTTATACCACTAAGCTCATATAGAATAGTCCCTGGTTTAACAACAGCTACCCATAATTCTGGTTCTCCTTTACCTTTACCCATACGGGTCTCTATAGGTTTGGAAGTAACAGATTTATGAGGAAAAACCCTTATGGTTAACTTTCCTTCTCTAGGAAGCGAATGTGAAGCAGCTACCCTTCCAGCCTCAAGCTGCTGAGCACTAATCCAACCAGGTTCTAAAGATTGTAAACCGAATTCACCAAAAGCAACAGTATTACATCTCGTGGCATTTCCTTTAATTTTCTGCCTTTGCGACTTCCTGTACTTCACCCTCTTTGGCATCAGGCGCATATTTCTTCTCCTTCTCGGAACTAATTAATCCTTTATAAATCCATACCTTAACTCCAATAACACCATATGTTGTCTTGGCTTCAGCAAAACCATAATCAACATCAGCCCTCAACGTATGTAAAGGTATACTTCCAGATGTCATCTTTTCAGTCCTCGCAATCTCAGCACCACCCAATCTACCAGATACTTGGAGTTTCACACCTTTCGCACCTGCATCAAAAGAAGCTTCCATTGCTTTTTTCATAGTTCTTCTAAAAGCTGCACGTTTCACTAGCTGCTCAGCTATATTTTCAGCGACAAGTTGTGCATACAACTCAGGCTTATTAATTTCTTTTATCTTAATAACAACATCCCGGTTTATAAGTTTTTGTATCTCGTCTTTGAGCTTATCAACCTCGGCACCCTTCCTCCCAATAATTAGTCCAGGACGGGCTGTATGTAACGTTATTTTTGCATCTTGGCGCGTTCTTTCAATATCTATAATTGGAATACCGGCAAAACTATAATTTTTCTTTATTGCCTTCCGTATTTTTTGGTCTTCGACAAGCAAAGCGCCAAACGATTTTTTATCGGCATACCATAAAGATTTCCACTCTTGTGTAATACCCAATCTCAAGCCAATTGGACAAACCTTCTGACCCATTTTATCTCCTCACCTATTTTGATTATCAACATGTTTTGTCTTTTCAGACAACGTAACAGAAATATGGCTTGTCCTTTTTAAAATTCTCGCCGACATACCCCGAGGTCTCGGACGTTGCCATTTTCTCGTTGGCCCAGCATCCACCAAGGCTTGTTTTACATATAACGATTCAACGTCTACATCTATATTCTCATTTGCAGCAGCAACCGCGGCTCTTATTACCTTATCAATCATGTAAGACGCACGCTTATGAGTCAACCTCAAAATTCTCAATGCATCATTAACAGATTTGCCTCGGACAAGGTCTATCACATATCGAGCTTTTCTTGGAGATATCCTCGCATATTTATAACTAGATTTATATTCCATGATGAAACAAACCTCTCAAAGCAATATTAAAAAACTTTTACCGTACACTAACCACGCGGTGTCTCTTTTTTCTTAACACCACCATGCGCTCTAAAAATTCTTGTAAGAGCAAATTCCCCTAATTTGTGTCCTACCATATCATCTGTAACAAAAAGCCTTTGAAATCCTTTACCGTTATGAATCATAAAAGTATGGGATACAAAATCCGGTACAATTGTACAACTCCTACACCATGTACGTAGCGGCTCGTTACTTTTAATCTCTTTTTGTTTCAACACCTTCTTTAATAATTTACTATCAACGTATGGGCCCTTTTTTACTGAACGACTCATAACATCTCCTGGTACTGATTTTTCATTTATAAGTTACCTCTGGGTCCTATCCTTCTTCTACGAAGAATCAATTTATTGCTTAACGACTTCTTTTTCCTGGTTTTGCCACCCTTCGCCAATAAACCTGTCCTGGAACAAGGATGTCTGCCACCACCACTTCTTCCTTCACCACCACCCAATGGATGCGCCACAGGATTTTGAGCTACACCTCTTACATGAGGCCTAATTCCCTTCCAGCGTTTCCTTCCTGCTTTTCCTAATCTTACATTCATATGATCAGCATTTCCGAGCGTACCGATCGTTGCTCTACAACCATCAAACACTTTCCTTACCTCTCCGGAAGGAAGCACAATATGCGCATAATTCCCTTCTTTCGCTAGCAATTTGGCAGTACCTCCTGCAGAACGCACCAGTTGTCCACCCTGCCCGACACGTAATTCGATATTATGAATTTCCAAACCTAAAGGAATACTTCTGAGGGGCATACAATTTCCTTTTTCTGGTTCTACTTTATCACCAGACATTAACATTTGCCCGATATTTAATTTTTCTGGGGCAAGTATATATCTTTTTTCACCATCAGCATAATGTAATAACGCAATACGCGCTGAACGATTAGGATCATATTCAATACTCGCCACTTTCGCCGGAATATTATCTTTGTTTCTCTTGAAATCAATAACTCTGTAATGCCTTCTGCTTCCACCGCCTATATGTTCAGCAGTTATTTTACCTTCTGTATTCCTGCCACCTGTTTTTTTCAATGGTTTCAACAAAGATTTTTCAGGCTTTTTTTTAGTAATTTCTGAAAAATCTGAAACACTTGCAAACCTTCTTCCCGCAGTTACAGGCTTATAATATTTAATACCCATAATATTTATACTATACCTCTTGATTTATCCATTAAAACTAATAGCCAAGATCAATTGTATTTCCTTCTTTCAGTGTTACAATAGCCTTTTTCCAGTCCTTGGTCCTACCCAACCTGAACCTAACTCTTTTAGTCTTCCCTTTTCTGACTAATGTCCTGACCCCATCAACCTTCACATTAAAAAACTTCTCTATCGCTTCTTTTATTTGAATCTTATTCGCCTTTAAATCGACTTCAAAATGATAAGAGTTTGTTGCTTCCCCATCAGCAACGCTCTTTTCTGTTCGTAAAGGTTTCTTTATCACGTGGTAACTATTCATAAGGTGCATAGCTCCTAATTTATACTATTTAAAGCTTCCCTTGTTATTAAAATCTTTTTCGGCTTAAGAACATCATACGCATTCAACTCCGCGCTTGTCATAACTTTTACAGAAGGAATATTTCTGGCTGATTTCCAAACTATTTCATTTGCCTTTGGTAAAACTATCAAGCAACTACCCTTATTTATACCAAGGGCTTTCAGTATTTCAACCATTTGTTTAGTTTTTGGAGTATCAAATTCTAAACTTTCTAACACAAGTAGCTCATTATCACGAATTTTCGCTGTTAATGCAGAAAAAAGAGCTAATTTTCTCGCTTTCTTTGGTATCGAATACGAATAATCTCTGGGCCTGGGTCCAAATGATACACCTCCACCTTTCCAAATTGGTGAACGAATGCTGCCGACTCTGGCTCTTCCTGTATGTTTCTGCACCCATGGCTTTTTACCACCACCAGCAACCTCTCCTCTTGTTTTTGTGCAAGCTGTTCCCTGCCTTTTGTTTGCCTCATACATAATAACAGCATCTCGTAACAGCTTAGTACGGACAGGCCCTCCGTACTTCTTTTCGTTTAATTGTATGTTATTTATTTTTTCACCTAATTTATTGTATACAAGTATTTCCATACTTTTTATTAACCTATCTTATTTGTTTTACTCTTTTTTAATATAAGGTAACTTCCTTTATGTCCAGGAATAGCACCCTTGACCAACAACAGATTCCTATCCCTGTCTATCTTAACGACACTGATATTTTTTATTGTCACACGCTCATTACCAAGCCTTCCAGCCATCTTTTTACCACGAATTACCCGTCCAGGATCTGTATTGGAACCAATAGAACCAGGTCGTCTGTGCCGAGTTGAACCATGAGTATTAAGACCGCCCTTAAAATTCCATCTTTTCATTACACCTGCATATCCTTTTCCCTTGGTTAAACCAACAACATCTAACATCTTTACTCCATTCAGCATATCAATAGAAATGATTTGGCCTAACTTAATATCCGTGCTATCTTCTGGTACTACCTCTCTGATGAATCTTTTAGGTTCTAGAGAAGCCTTCGCTGCATGACCAATTTCCGGCTTCCTGGCATTCTTCTTTTTTTTATTATCAAATGCCAACTGAACTGCAGAATAACCGTCGTTTTCTATAGTTTTTATTTGCATTACGTTGCAAGGTCCAGCTTGAATTACCGTTACCGGAATAAGCACACCATCCTCCGAGTACACCTGTGTCATCCCTATTTTTTTTCCAAGAAAACCATTTAACATCCCACTTTCACCTCTATCTCAAGAAATATTAATATTTCTAAACTTATGCTTTTATCTTAATCTCTATACCTGCAGGCATATTTATTTTATTTAGTGCATCCATAGTTTTTGCTGTTGGCTCAACAATATCAATCAATCTTTTATGTGTTCTAATCTCAAATTGTTCCCGAGATTTTTTATCAACATGCGGAGACCTTAATACAGTATACCTCTCAATGCGGGTTGGCAAAGGAACAGGGCCAAATACCTTTGCTCCGGTACGCTTTGCCGTTTCAACAACTTCCAGAGCTGATTGATCTAATATTCTATGATCATAAGCCTCCATTCGTATCCTTATAATTTGATCCAGCACTATAATACTCCAATAAAGAAACCAGTAAACTCTAATACCAAAAGGGCTTAGTTTACCATATATTCAAAAAGAAACAAGAACAAAATC
>SULG01000002.1 GCA_005524015.1 Candidatus Jettenia ecosi | reverse complement strand
CTGTAAAAAATTCTCGGTAGACCACCTTTTCCCTTTTTACTTCTGTAATGATATAATAATTCACTGACAAAACAATGATAAATCTAATTTTCATTCATAACCTTTAATTTCTTGAAAATAATTTGAGCTCGTGCTATAAGATAAGACCATATCTCCGAAAATAATGGAATCGGACAAAAAGATTCCGGATAAACTGGAACACTATTCTTAACCTGATGCATATAGGGTTTAATCCTGCAAAGACGGACCGAAAGGACTGCTCTGCTATCAAATTACCCCTTTCTTTTACCTTAATAAAATACCCTGACGGAGGAAGTGAAGATGAGAAAAATATTCCTAATTTGGTTAAGTTTCATATCTATCTTGGTTTCCCGGCAAATTTTTGCCGGAGATGTAATTATTACCGTGGATAGATTTACCCATCATAATAAAGCTCCTGTCCGATTTTCACTGTGTGATAGTGAAGAATGCCACGAGAAGAGAGATAAGGGATATAATGCAATAGATGCACAACTTATTGAATCTATCGAGAATTTCAGGAAATATAGGATTAAAAACCTGCAGCCAGGGGTGTACTCTCTTTCTGCATATCATGACCTTAATAATAGCGGTAAATTAGAAAGGAGCGGCATTCTCGGAATACCGAAGGAACCTATTGGATTTTCAAGGCTTGACGTTCAAAAAATAAGGCGCCATCCGAGATGGGATGATGTTAAGTTTCAAGTTGGTAAAGAAGATACCTCAGTCATAGTCCATCTGGTTGATAAATTTGGCCTATAGGTATTTTGTCTCTTCTTAGAGTATATTCAAAGTTTACGTAGCCTTACCGATTAAAAAATCATACAATTGTTATAATATTTTTTATGATACCACGATATCACCTGCAGAAAAAAGAAAGAGAAATAAAGGAACCGAAGGAATTACTTGCAATAATAAAAAAGGGAAAATATGCCACGATTGCAATGTGCAAAAATAATGAGCCATATATTGTTACGCTGAGCTATGGCTATGATGAAATAAAAAATGCACTCTATTTCCATAGCAGACAGAAAGGTTTGAAATGTGAATTTATTAAAAACAACCCCCATGTATGTGCAACCATCATAGAAGATAGAGGCTATATTATGAACGATTGCGCACATGAATTCCGGTCGGTAATCATCTGGGGAAATATGTATCTTGTGGAAACGCTAGAAGAAAAGAAACACGCAATGGACATCCTCTTATATCATCTGGAAGACAATCCTGACAAAATAAAACAAGAATCCCTGTCGAATGATAAAATATACAGGAATTTAGGGATGTTGAGACTGGATATAATTGAGATAAACGGTAAATGGGGAAGATAGATAAAGTTTTCATTTACCTGCATAGTGGGGAAGCAAGGTTAAACAGGCTGTCCGAGAATGCTTTCACACGGCCAAGCCTGCCGGTATCCGATGTGTACAGCTTGGTCCGGATAATCGTTGTCTCCTTTTCGGCAAACCAGAAAAACCTAAGGTCTGTTCAAATCTTATACCCTCAAAAGAGATGTGCGGGCAAACGTTCGGGGAAGCATACGAATATCTGGAATTTCTCGAGCGATATACAGCACCCTCCCCTGCTGAATTATGATGTTCCCGGAATACGGATACGATTTCTTGTTGGAATTTTTGTAAAAGGGATTAATATTGAGCACATCACAAACCTGTTCTCTGCATTTAGATTATTTGTAATTTCAATAAAACAGTAATTTTTAAGGAGGGGGCAATTATGCCAAATGAACATTATGATTGTATTGTTTTAGGGGCGGGTATTGCAGGCATTATTGCAGCCAGGGAATTAAAAAAAGCAGGAAAGAAGGTTTTAATTCTTGAGGCAGCAAATCGTGTTGGTGGGCGAATGAGTTCCAAAGAAGATTTCGTGCTCACCGATGATGGCAGCAAGGTAAGAGAAGGATTTCCTATTGAGGAAGGAGCACATTTCATCCATGTTGACGATAATCCGTATAAGGAGTTCTGGGCTGAGGTAAAACGGCAGAAATTCGGGTATGAGAGGTATTCTAAATTTAAAAACGTTCGGGTTGCCTTCCCTGGAGATCCAAATCCAGAATGGGTACTCCCGCAACCAGCAACGTGGGCACATACGTACGACCAAAATTTACAGAAAATGGGAAGCAAAAATTATGGTTTATTCGGAAAGATTCAATATTTTAACCTTACCAAAGGTGATACATCAGCGAAAAAATTTGTTGAATCCTTAGGGTTCCAGGAAAAAGGCCATGATATGGCCCTGTACGCTATTTCGTCACACACACCGGGTGTACTGACCCTGGACGGTTCTTCCGATAAACTTACTCCACCTCATCATCATGGTGATCACATTTGCAATGCCGTTGCAGATAATATCAGTGTTGCAGGACTTAACCTTGATAAAATTCCTGAACAGTTACGGGAAGAACTCTATGAACATAGAATGAAGGGATCCGATAATGAATATTGTGGTTTTGACCAGATGCCGAAAGCTATATTGAAAGAATTTGAACAGGAGGAGTCTGGTAAAACAAAGGGGGAAATCCTTTATAACCACGAAGTTACCAAGGTGGAAAAATTTGAAAAGGGAGTTAAGGTAACAACCAGAGATGGAAAAGAATTTACGGCTGGTTCTGCAATTTGTACCTTTTCTATCGGAATGCTGTTACATAAAGGTGCTAAAATTTTTGGACAATTTTTCCCTGAACAAAAGAAGCGCGTTTTTGATATCTTAAAACCAGGACCCATTGCCAAATTTGCCATGCAGTTTAGGGAATGTGTATGGGGGTATGATCATATAACAAATGATAATGAGATGGCAATTTTAGTCAATCCAACCGGTCATAAACAAAAAGATAATCCACAGCCGCGCACTTTCTTTACATCTTTTCCTAAGCTTGAAAATGGACCTTACGTTCTCACGGCCTTATTAATGGGGGTTGATTATCTACTCATTAAAAAATTTCATAATGATAAAGATGCAACGGAGTATATATTTAAACGTATAGAAGAGATCTACAATATGAAGGACAGTTGGAATTGGAAGCAAAAATTAGTCTGGAAAAGTAACGGTGAGCCTAATGTACATCGTAAGGACTGGGGGGCAGATATTTGGTCGAGGGGTGGAAATTCTTATATTAGTTATAACGAGGGGAAGAGCATTCAAGAGATCAAGCAAGTACGCGAAACATTAAAAAGTCCGATTGAAACCCTTCCTGTTTTTTGGGCTGGAGAGGCCACCGCCCCTGCCTATAACAACCTGTACCAGCCTTTGTCGGTTCATGGGGCCTATATCAGCGGGATAGAGGTTGCAAAAGATGTGGTAACGTATTTTGAAAATAGTGATAATATCCCTTCTTTTCATAAATATTATTCTGATAAGTATAAGGGAATTTCTGCAGAAAAAGTCTTGGTGACCATACCATGTTCTGTAAGTCTAAAACTCAAGGAAAACGAGTTTAAAGTAGTTAAGGAGTATGCAATTAAGCATACAAATGGGGATGTTAATTCAGCAATAGAGGATTTATTGGATTTTGCAATCAGGGAACAAGGTTAATCCTTCTTATGGCAGGATGCATAGAATTAGATTTACTCAAAGCGCTAGCGAACACAAGGTTCTCACCGCCAGTACACTTTCAGCATGAATTTCAATAACAAATCATAAACTAATACCTGACAAACAAAACCAGGACTGGTTCAATCTTACAGATCGAACCATAACCGTTAAACGAGCTCATGGTAGGGGCAGGTTTGAAACCTGCCCCTACTAAATGTAATAGTTCTGTACATTATCCGATTAACTTAAGAGAATTTACTTTGGTTTAAATTTAAACCTTTGTCCTCCTACCGAGGCCTCATACATTAAACCATTTTTAGTTAAAGTAAAGATTGCAACACCGTTATTATAGTCGGCATCAAGAGAAACCCCATCGGCTGCGGCTACAGCGGAGGCTCTCGCCCCTAGTCTGAGATTACCCTTCTTGAAGTCTTCGAGTGTTTCTTTATCTTTAAAAAAGACGATTTCACTGTAGAGCTGGCCGCCAAGCTGGACACCAAGAGTTACTTGTACCAGGCTTGCAGTGCCAATCATAGTTCCCTGTTCATAGACTTCACCTTTGCCATGAGCGGCTCCAATGCCGGCTCCCCCTTTTGTAACGGTCGGAAATATGGCGTAACCATAAGCCTTCTCAAAATAGACCTTCAAGCCTGGATAGTGATTTTTAAAATTTGTAACAGATGCTGCAACTTGTGTATTCGTAATATCCCGGTCTTCTGCTGTTTCAGCATCAAGCGGGTTCCATCCCGCATATGCAGGCATAGTAGACACAACGGTAATACTGAATGCGATAAAGCTCTTAATAAGCGTTTTTTTCATTTTTTCCCTCGAGAAAGAATTTGTAAGATAACCTAATTACTATGAGATGAATGCTTGAAATTTGCCAGATAACAGAAAGGAGATAAATAAGTGAGGGATTCTATCATATCCTGTATTGGAGTGCAAGTATCATGTTGCATAAGTACCGTTTCACTTTTTATTGATAGTTTCCCTTGCATTAAATTCTTATAATTATTTAAAATAGGTCATCGGAGACTTTATATAGCACCCCCGTAGGGGCAAACCTTGTGTTCGCCCAAATGGAAAACAAACAGAAACGTTTTGAATTGTGCAGGACAAGGGCGAACACAAGGTTCGCCCCTACAAAAGAACATTGAATTTCCTTAACATTAAAATAGGTAATAAAGAATTATTACCTGGGATACAGATATGGATAAACATAAGAAACCAGAGATTTGGCAAAAACAACGTATAGAAAAAGGACCGGATTTTAAAATTCTGCAAGTGCGCTTTGATTGGTTAAAACATCCAAGAAGCCAAAAAGAATTGAAACGATTAATTTTTGAAGCAAATGATTGGGTTAATATTGTTGCTACTACACAAAAAGATGAGATTGTAGTTGTAAAACAGTTCAGGTTTGGTGTAGAAAAGATTACTACCGAAACACCAGGCGGCATGGTTGACCAGGGAGAAGATTCAAAAACAGCAGCAATACGAGAATTGAGAGAAGAGACAGGGTATACCAGTTCCGAATGGCATTATCTCGGCTCTGTTGAACCAAACCCGGCATTTTTGAATAACATTTGTCATTTTTGGCATGCAAAAAATGCTCATCAAACAGAAGAAATGTGTCCGGAGGAAGAGGAGGATATTATCGTTACAACATTAACCCTTGATGAAATACGCCATGAAATTCAAGCTGGCAATTTCAGACATTCATTAGCCATTTTAGCGCTTACAAAAGTTTTTAATGTATGGGATTATCCTGAAAGGAAAGGAGAAGAATCATATCAAACGAAAGACTCAAAGTAGGCTTTCAGCAACTTTTATCTCTCCGTAAAATGTAGGACAAGGCTTTAGCCTTGCTTCCCAAAAGAAAAATAATGCAAAATGAGAGAAATTTTCATGCTTGACCATCAATCTCGCTATAGTTTTCTTAGTTCTCTTCTTCAACAATCGATGGTAGACGACGTTGAAGGCGCCTTCCCAAAGACTATTTTAAGCTTTTTAAAAGACATCTGGTTTCAGTTATCAGGAAAAAAATTTTCAGAGATTTTTGCTGCTTCTCATGAGGGGTTATGGGTTTCCCATCATACGGTATTAAAGTTAGACCCTGAAACAGGAATATTTGGAAAGAGGATACGGGCGCGAAATAGCCAATCGGAACTGTTATTGGCCTTGTTTAAAAATATTGTTGCTCAATTTAAATTCTCCCCCTTTTTTCCTGATTCAGTAAAAGGAGACTTACAACTTACCCCCCTCAAAACAAAAGACTCTAACCCTGGGAGCATAGCTTATGGAATAACCGATTCGTTTCATTTGGATGTTGAAGGAGATTATCCAATCGAATTTCTGGTCTATCTGGGCGATGGGCGTAGTCTGAGAGATTTACGGCGAATGATAGAAGTAAATGCCGATATTAGGGCATTGAAAGATATGTTCGGTTATTTAGCAGACGATTCATCTACTATTTTTCCTCTGATACCCTATGAAAAAATAGAACATCATAAAGGTTGTCTATCTCTTACAATAAAAAAAATAATTCTTGATGAGACCTATCGGCTTAAGGTTACTATGAAAGGTCTCGAACATACTGCCCCCGAAGATTTAGAAATCCGGAAAGATGAGCATCTTGAAGTTTTCAGTTATTTTGTGCTCGATGAGGTAGAAAGCTATCTCAGCAAGGGCGATAAGGGTCGGGATTTATTGAAACAAATAACAAAAAAAGGGCCTGATTGGTTTGAGGAAAAACAGTTGAGGCTCCGCCATTTCTCTGAAAATGCTCAGGAGATCAAGGTTATTCCAACGTCTGAAAAATATAAGCTTTTATCTCTCCCTCCGCACTATAAAAAGTATTGTGATTTTTATAAAAAGGATATAGAAATAGTAGAAATACTGATACCCGTATATAAAATCATACCCCTGAAATCAGGCGCTTCTTTCAGGATAGATGTCGAATTTACCGTTGAAACGACCAGGGGACGCTTCCGTCCAAAGCCTCTTAAACTCAGTGATATTTTTCAAAAAAGGATCTTAGAGTTTATCCACCTTTTGCAAGATGCAAAAAGCAGAGGAGACCTGATTGAAGAAAAAATTATGTCTTTGCTTAATATGCTTGAAATAGCCTACCGATCCCTTTCTTTTTTAATAATGGATAATACGGTTGTTGCCGGCGCATTCAATTATCTGACGTATTTTGGAAGAGATACCGTATTCACCCATGTATTGCTCAAACCTTTCCTTCTGATCCTTACGCAACAGAAGATGGTACAGCAACTGTTAAATCGTGCTAACCAGCAAGGTGAAGCTGCTCATGAAATAGATTCCCGCACTCACAGAGGAAAGGAAGAGCATTATGATTACCGGATGAGAGATACAGACTTTCTTATGGCTATTTCTACCCTTGAATTACTGAACGAAATGAATGATGAGGAAATGAAGGTGTTTTTGAACTATACGGATAGCAATAACCGCTATGCTATTGTTTCTCAGAAACCGGATAGGCTCCTGAATAATGCGGTGGTTATCTTTCGGAACTTAAAAAACGTTCTCAACATAATTAACCGAAATGGCCTTATTTCTTTAAAAAGGAAAAACGATCCTAGTTCTGCCAATTGGAGAGACGCCGTTAATAGTTTTTCCCGGGGAACCTATCCTTATGATGTAAATGCCGTATGGGTTCCTTACCTGCTCCACCTTTTGATGTTATGTAAAAACACTATTCATACAAAAAATATCTTTTTTGACTTTCTTGCCAAAACAAAACTCTCCTTTCCGGAAGAAAGTTTTGAGAACATAGAATCTTTCCTCCACTTCGAGAATGAAAAGATAAAAGAAAAGATAGAAAGTTGGGTTACGAAAACGAAAAAAGCTTTTCTCATTACTTACCCGTTAGATGAATGGAGAATGCGGTTAAAGAACTTTTATAACGAACCAGAGAACCAGGATAATTCCATTCAGGATTTAAAAAAAATGAAGATAGGGTATTATCTGAGGGAACATGGTATGGGTAAGGTCTGGTTTACTGCTGAAGAATTTTTGGACGATAAGAAATGGGAAGATAGTTTGCGGTTTCAATTCCAGTATCTGGAGGAAAGGTTCTTCCTTCCGAACGGAAATCCGTTCCCCAAAGTAATTCGCACGTATACCATGGCTCTTGACAAAAGTAAAAAGCCAATTCCAATCCTCCACAGTGATCTTGGTTTTAAAGCCTTTATACAATCAATGAAGGGAGATCGGATCGAAGAAGAACTGATCCTCGCCACAGAACTGCCAATTTCTCTGGGTGGGTTGGCTATCATCGATAAGAATGGAGAAAGTTTAGGATTTTCGGTAGCGAATCCGATGCTATCCGATAAGAATGGATACGAATTACTGTTAACACCCTGGGAAAAAAAGATCGGCGTGGATCCCAAAAGCCTTTCCCCATGGAAGCTTTTAGGAAAAAATGCTTACCACGGTTGGGGCGCTGTCTGGGAAGTAATGATCGATTTTATGGTTGCGGCTTTACAGGATACCGATCTCCAAAATCAGGATTATCTGAAAAAACATTATTGGTGGTTATTGGAGAATTATACCCGGTTTTCCCGGGTTCGAAACAGGGAAGTTCTGGGATTTAAATATAATTGTGACTATGAAGATTGGTTTTTAACAGAGGCCACGGTTGAAAAATTTGAAATCAATGATTTGCAGGCTTTTAATGCCGCCGGACGATTAAGGGTTTTACTAAAATCGCTTACTCCCGGAATAACCAATTTCTGGATCTTTAAACAATCGAACACCGTAAAAAAAGAAGCAGATTTACGCACAGACTCAGTAGCTGAAATCTGAATTTTGTATTTTATAGATACTCTACTTACTTATTTCTTGACTCTTGATAAAAATAAAATAAACTCATCTTAAAGACTTCTATTAACATCCTAATAATATTCGCCGAAACGAAAATAAGGGGAACAGAGATGAAAGAGTTAGATAACATGCCTTTAGATGACCTTTGCATTAATACCATCCGTACCCTTGCTATGGATGCTGTACAAAAAGCAAATTCCGGCCACCCCGGGACACCCATGGCGCTAGCGCCTTTAGCTTATATACTTTGGATAAGATTTCTTCGATATAATCCCAGGAACCCTGACTGGTTTAACCGCGACCGTTTTGTGTTATCCAATGGTCACGCATCGATGCTGCAGTACGCTTTATTATATCTGACGGGCTATGATCTGTCACTCGATGATATAAAAAATTTCCGCCAATGGGATAGTAAGACTCCTGGTCATCCGGAATATCGTTTTACGCCGGGAATCGAGACTACCACAGGCCCGCTCGGTCAGGGTATCATGAACTCAGTAGGAATGGCTATTGCCGAGGCGCATCTTGCATCGGTATTTAATCGCAAAGGGTATGAGATCGTAGATCACTTTACCTATGCGTTTTGCAGTGATGGCGATTTGATGGAAGGCGCTTCTCATGAAGCAGCATCTATCGCAGGACATTTAGGACTTTCCAAATTAATTTGGGTTTATGATGACAATCACATTAGCATTGAAGGGGCTACTGAACTAACCTATTCCGATGATGTGGCTAAACGGTTTGAGAGTTACCATTGGCATGTGCAAAATTTAGGGGAAAAGGCAAATGATCTCGAGGCCTTGACCAAAGCTTTCTCTCTTGCACAAGAAGAAACTGAACGGCCCTCTCTGATTATTGTTCGTTCACATATCGCTTATGGCGCACCCAATATGCAGGATACACCGGAATCGCATGGTTCCCCCCTGGGAGAAGAAGAAGTTGCATTAACGAAGAAATTTTATGGCTGGCCTGAGCATGAAAAGTTCTTCGTCCCAAAACAGGTACTCGAACATATGCATACAGCCATTGTCAGGGGTAGAGAATCAGAAGAAGCGTGGCAGGAAAAATTCAATACCTATAAAAAAGTTTATCCGGAACTTGCTGAAAGGTTTGAGGCGGCTCTCCATGGGCAGCTTCCTCATGATTGGGATCAAAATATTCCGGATTTTAAACCCTCCGACGGGCCTATGTCAACGCGTGACGCATCGGGAAAGGTAATGAATGCATTCGCAAGTAAGATTCCCTGGCTCATCGGTGGGAGCGGTGACTTATCGCCTTCTACAAAAACATTGATTAAGAATTCAAACTATCTGGAAAAAGGAGATTATGCCAACCGCAATATTGCATGGGGTGTAAGAGAACACGTAATGTGTAGTGCGAGTTCCGGTATTGCTCTGCATGGGGGTGCCCTGCCATTTGCCTCAACATTTTTTATCTTCACCGATTACGCCAGGCCTGCCATACGGCTTGCAGCGCTCATGGAATTACCGGTAATTTACCTTATGACGCATGATTCTATCGGATTGGGTGAGGATGGCCCCACCCATCAGCCGGTTGAACATCTCGTCTCACTAAGGGCTATGCCGAATATGTGTGTCATACGTCCTGCTGATGCCAATGAAGTTGCGTATGCCTGGCGTGTGGCCATGGTACGCAAGGCAGGTCCTACGATGTTAGTACTCAGCCGGCAAAATCTGTCCATATTCGATCGTCACAAAGTTGCCAGCGCAGAAGGAACTTTAAAAGGCGCCTATGTCTTATCAAAAGAGAAGGGAGACCATCCCGATATTATCCTGATTGGCACCGGATCAGAAGTACAGCTTATCCTTCAGGCACAGGAAAAGCTTGCTTTGGGAGGTGTTGATGCGCGTGTAGTAAGCATGCCGAGTTGGGAGCTTTTTTGGGAACAGCCACAAAACTATCGCGATGAAGTTTTACCTCCGGACGTAAAGGCCCGTCTTTCAGTTGAAGCCGCCTCCCCTCTGGGCTGGCGGGATTGGGTTGGCGATACAGGAGATAGTATCGGCATAACGAAATATGGCGCTAGCGCACCCTACAAAGATATTTTTAAACAGTATGGTTTCACGGTTGAAAATGTAGTTTCCAAAGCAAAGGATCTTGTGAAAAATATTTCATAAAATCAACATTTACTAAAAAGGAAATATACTTATGAATCCATTACTCAAGCTCATAGAATATGGCCAAAGCTATTGGATGGATAACCTTTCTCGCGGCATGATCAAAAACGGCGAGTTGAAAAAACGTGTTACCGAACAAGGATTACGTGGAATTACCTCAAATCCGGATATTTTTAACAAAGCGATATCGAACAGCAATGATTATGATGAGCAGATTAAACACCTTGTTGATGAGAAACGGCCTGTAGGGGAAATCTATGAAGAACTTGTTGTAAAGGATGTGCAAGATGCATGTGACATCCTGAGACCGGTGTTTGATGCCTCAGATGAAATTGACGGCTATGTCAGCCTGGAAGTATCTCCTTATTTGGCTCATGATACCGAAGGCACGATAGAAGAAGCGATGCGATTGTACACTGCGGTAAAACGTCCAAATGTTTTTATTAAAATTCCTGGCACCCCTGCTGGCGTTCCGGCAATTGAGCACATGCTCTATGAGGGAGTTAATGTCAATATTACCCTTTTATTTTCTCTTGAAAGCTACGAGGCAGTGGCAAATGCGTATATCCGGGCGCTTGAACGCCGGATGGCAGAAGGCAAACCGATACAATATGTTACCTCGGTGGCTAGTTTTTTTCTCAGCCGGATAGACACCCTTACCGATCAGCTCCTCGGCCATTTGATTAAACCAGAACAAAGCCGGGGGCAAACACCAAAACCAGAAAAATTATTGGGAAAAGCAGCCATTGCCAATGCGAAACTAGCCTACCAGAGTTTCAAGAGAATTTTTAGCGGGGACCGATGGGAGAAGCTTGTGGAAAAAGGGGCACGGGTTCAGCGCCCACTGTGGGCCAGCACAAGCGCTAAAAATCCATTCTATCATGATCTTTGCTACGTAGAACCTCTTATCGGACCTAATACCGTAAACACTATGCCTGCGGTAACGATTAAAGCCTTTGCTGATCATGGCATTCTTGTTAAAAACTCCGTTGAAGCTGATAGCGATAAAGCACAGCAGACATTGAGTGATCTCAGAAAAGCCGGTATAGATCTGGATTTTGTTACCCGCCAACTGGTCAACGAAGGCATCCAAAAGTTCATCGACCCATATAATGCTCTTATAAAAACACTTGCACATATGCGCCAGAAATTCCTTACTCATAGCATCGCCCGTCAAGCGATTAACTATGGAGAATTAGGGTCAATAATTCCTGCAATTTATAGTTCTATGGATGATCAGCAGTTTGCAAGGCGCTTATTTGCAAAGGATCCCTTATTATGGAAATCAGATCCTGAACAGATAAAGTCTATCCGTAATCGGCTTGGCTGGCTCGATAGCATTAGGGAGTTCTGCAGGAAGGCTGAAGGTGTTAAAAAATTTGCTGACGAGGTCAAGAACGACAATTTCAGTCATGTAGTCTTGCTTGGCATGGGTGGCAGTAGTCTTTGCCCGGAAGTTTGCCGGGAAACATTCGGGTCGGCAACAGGCTGGCCTCAGCTTATTGTTCTCGACAACACAGACCCAGCTGCTGTGCATGATGTAGAATCACAAATCAATATAACCAGCACATTATTCCTCGTCTCCAGTAAATCAGGCACTACAACGGAAACAACGTGTTTCTATACCTATTTTTATGAACAGGTTAAGCAGACTGGTAAAGAAAACCCCGGTAATCATTTTGTTGTCATTACCGATCCAGGTTCTCCCCTCGTAAAAGAAGCGCACACGAAAGGATTTCGGTATATTTTTGAAAATCCGGAAGACATTGGTGGCAGATATTCTGCCCTGTCCTATTTTGGCCTTGTACCAATGGCATTGATTGGAATAGATATTCTGTCTATACTCGACAATGCATATCAGATGCAATTAAGTTGTGGTCCGGCTATTCCAACAGAAAGCAATCCGGGTGCAACCTTGGGAGCTCTTCTCGGTATGTGTCATCGATATTCCCGAAATAAGGTAACCTTTGTGTTCTCAGAGTTTGTAGATGCTTTCGGTAGTTGGGTGGAACAGCTTCTGGCCGAGAGTACCGGAAAAGAAGGACAGGGATTAGTGCCGGTAATTGGTGAACCCCTTGGTTCCCCGGAAGTCTACAACAATGACCGTATATTCATATACCTCTATACCATTGATCAGGAAAATAAGGATATAAAAGAGAAACTCCTTGCTTTAGAAAAGTCTGGTCATCCGGTTGTTCGCATTGAACTTCGGAATACGATGAATCTTGGCGCAGAGTTTTATCGATGGGAATTAGTAACTGCTGTGGCCGGTGCAGTTATAGGGATTAATCCTTTTGATGAGCCAAACGTTGCAGAGAGCAAAAAAAATACGAATGATTTATTGAGCGAATGGAAACAAAAAGGCAGCTTCAGTGAAGAAAAACCTACCGTTAAAGCTGAAGGTTTGGCTGTTTACTGTGATAATTCTCAAAAATGGCTATCCCATATCAAACAGGATTCTCTGAGCCAATTCCTTAATACATTTCTTTCTTTGGCAAGGCCCGGGGACTATATTACCTTATTGCCGTATTTTTTATATACTTCAAAGCAAAACGGAATATTGCAAACCCTGCGCCATAAACTTCGCAACCATTACAAGGTAGCTACCACATTAGGATATGGTCCACGATATCTTCATTCAACAGGTCAGCTCCATAAAGGAGGCCCGGACACAGGTATATTTATTCTCTTTACTGCTGATACCGATAAGGATATTCAAATCCTGGGAGAATCCTGGAGTTTTGCGGTTTTACAGCGCGGACAGGCATTGGGCGATTTCCGGTCTCTCAATAACAAAGGGCGTCGTTTAATCCGTATACATCTGGGGAAAGATATCGAACAGGGGTTAAAAAAGATAGAAGAGCTTTTATAGGTAACTCATTTGATCTGTAGAATAGAAGTGAAGCGGAAATAATCCCCCTTGGTCCCCCTTTAGAAAAGGGGGATTTGGAAAGCCTTATCAAAGGGGAATACAGGGATTGTTCATCTTCTTTCCTCAATAAAAGAAATAACTATATTTCCCCCTTTTTTAAACTTATCCTTACCCACATCTTTAGAATACTATGAAGAGATGTCTCGCCGGGGGGCGTCTCTCTGGAAATTTTTATTCTCTGTAAGCCTATTCCCGGGTGGCACGGACAAACCATGTCCCCGTTCAAGACATACGGGGACATGGTTTGTCCGTGCCAACTTGGTTAGTCTTATCGCACTACTCAAATTTACCTCTCTGACTTGTGAGTAAAAATAAGCAAAGGGGACCACTGGGGGGATTACTCCTCTCTTGCTTTGCCCTGGTATTTCACTTGCCAGCAACGGCCTTTAAAAGATAACCTTTTCGGGCCACTCCTAGGTCAAGTCTGCACCTTATCTTGAGTAGTTATAAGCTAACTTCCTATACTACCGTTACCGTACTTGCTTGTGGTCCTTTTTCACCCATTTCCTCATTAAAACGCACGATCATACCGATCTTCAGATCTTTAAATTTATTGTTCAGCACACTGTTCTCGTGGAAATAGATTTCCCTGTTCAAACCATCTTCCAATGTAGTAAGAAAACCATAACCATTATCCAGGAATAGATTTGATATGCGCGCATGCGGTAAACCTGCACGATTTTTTACATCGCCCTGCTGCATCCTGGCAAAATCCACTAATTTACGGCGAGCTGCATCGAAGGCATCTCCTATTGCCAAATAAAGATCCTGATTCGGCTCACGCCTCACCACCAGTTCTTTACCAGGCACAGTCATATCAATATGCACATTATAGAGTGATCTCTTAGGAATAGCCTCCACCCTAATCCTGCAGCTTATGAGATGGTTATAAAATTTATCTAACTTCTCAGCATGTTCCTGAATATTGGCTTTTATTGCATCGGTGAGCTCTAAGTCGTGACCTGTAATTTGTAATGGAAGTATCATCTTTATTCCTCCACAAAATCAATTATCTTTAGATATTATTTTCGTGCTATCGGGATGACAGTCATCGTTTTGCGCTCGCTATCCCTGAGAACCACTATTTCTACAGGTTTGCCAATTTTTATACTATCCAGCACGTAATTATAGTCATAAATATTAGTAACTTTTTGACCTGCCAGTTCTATAATAATATCACCATTTTTCAGCCCGGCATTGTCTGCCGGTCCTCCTGCTTTGATATTATTTATCCTTACTCCTTCAACGCCATCAGTAGCAAAGTCTGGAATTGTTCCCAAATAATTCCTGCGAGGGGGCCGTTGTACTCTCTCCTCCCCTATTTTGGTTTTTGTATAATCAGGACGTACCGGGTCTTTAACCACATCAAGTATCAAAGACCGTGCGAATTCAGCGATTCTTGCCATACCATCGTAATTAAGGGTACCCGGGTCATCGGTAGGCCGGTTGTAATCCTCATGGCTGCCAGTGAAGAAGTTTATTACAGGAATATTTTCCTGGTAAAAGGTAGTTGCATCCGATGGTAAATACGGGTCATTTTGAAGATTTAGAGTAAACCCGGCATCTCCATTACACTTCTTTATGAGTTGTGGCCAGGTATTTGATGAACCTACCCCCTGAACGATTAAATTATTCCCGTTGAGTCGCCCAACCATATCAAAATTAATATATGCAATAATATTATTCAAAGGGATGATCGGATGTCTGGCAAAATAGGAGGATCCGATTAATCCTAACTCTTCCCCTGACCAGAGAGCAAAAATAAGCCCACGGCGAATTGCCTGAGGATTCTTCTTTTGTTCTTCAGTCAGAATAGCAGCCAATTCCAAAACGGTAGAGACACCAGAGGCATTGTCGTCAGCTCCATTGTGAATCTGCCCCTCTTCACCTTTACGCGCCAGCGAATCAATCCCTCCGTAGCCAATATGATCGTAATGGGCGCCAATCAGAACATATTCCGAACTTTCCACTCCTTCGCCAGGTGGTAAAAAACCGAGGACATTACGGTCTGTCTCTTTCTTCTGTTTTACTTCGGTGGATATCTTTACCTGAATACCGGGTAATTCAAAACATCCCCCGATCTGAGGATTTTCTACATCTAATCCTGATTGAACGGCTTCAAGACTTTTACCAGAACCGGCGAAAAGTGTTTCTGCAATTTTACCACTTACTGAAGCAACAATAATTCCTGAATCAGCTGAGACTTTATCGAAAGCAAGGGGTATTAACTCACCCGCACCCGTGGATTTTGGACCGGTAACTACCAGGAGGGCTTTAGCGCCACGTTCACGGGCTAGCATGGCTTTATACCGTAAACCAGCATAGGGATTAAGTTCCTGCCGTCTTTTCACGTCCACTTCTTCCGGAACATAATGAAGCACGAGAACAATTTTCTCTCTTACATCCACACCTTTATATGAATCGTAGCTAGCACCTTCTTTCCCGGGAACAGATAATCCATACCCGGCAAAAACCACCTGCCCTTCCACCTCTCCATTTGCCGTGAATGCCAGAGGACGAAAATCTTTGTCTATCTCGAATGATATCGTTTCCATCCCCTTTTTCATAATTTGGAGGTGATTTTTATCGGGAATGACTTCCACCCCTGAGACAAAGGGAAATTCCTGAAAATAACTTCCGTTATCCCCAGGTATTTTTAATCCGATTTTCCTAAAATGATCTGCAATATAATCGGCAGCCATTTGAGTTCCTCTCGTGCCGGTCAACCGGCCTTCCAATGCATCAGAAGCAAGATATTGAACGTAGGTACGCAGATCTGCATCGGTAATTTCGGAAGAAAAACCCTGCTCATTTTTTTCTGTAGGTAATTGTCCGATGTGAGAAGAGTTACGGGAAGCGTCCCGGCCTGAGTTTTCAGGGATATTAAACATCTGAGAAGGTTGAGACTGAATCTGTGCGCGTGCTGACTGTAAGGCTGCCAATGCGGCATCATGATTCCAATCGGCCAGGAATAGTTGACTTTCACCCGCAGACAATCGGGCAGAAGTCCATACAAGATGCTTTCCATCGGGAGAAAAAACAGGCAACCCATCAAATACATTATGAGTAAAGGTGACCCGCACAGGCTCTTTTTCACCACGAACATCTACGATGAATAATTCACAATTAGCAAATCCATGCTTATTCGAATGAAAGATTATATACTCACCGGAAGGATGATAATAAGGAGCCCATGACATTGATCCGAAGTTTGTTAATCTTTGTATATCCGATCCATCCAAACGCATAGTATAAACATCGGCTAACATACCATTTTCATTAAAATGCCGCCAGATAATCCGTTCACCATCCGGGCTAAAAAAAGGACCACCATCATAGCCGGGCCAATCGGTTAATCGCTTTTGATCTGAGCCATCGGCATTCATAAGGTAGATCTCACCAAAATAAGCGGGGTTAGCCTCAAAGCGCTTCTGATCCCCGGACGAAAGCTTTTCAACCGGATAGGCATTCCGCAGAGAACAAAAAACAATTTTACTGCCATCAGGTGAATAAGCTCCCTCCGCATCATATCCAGTGGCATCGGTTAAACGTTTTAAAGCGCTTCCGTCTTGCTGTGCGGAGAAAATATCATACTGCTCATCGTAATCCCAGGTAAAGCGGCGTTTTTTTCCTGAAGAACGGAATTCAATTTCTGCCTGCTGTTTTGCTTCTGCCTGAGAATCCAAATGAGTTGACGCAAAAAGTACCTCTTCTGAGTTAGGTCTGAAGAATGAGCATGTGGTTTTACCCACTCCGGAAGAAACCCGGTGGATTTCTCCCGTTTCAAAACTCAGTATGTAGATTTGATAGAAAGGATTCCCTGGCTCTCGTTCACTTTGAAATATGAGAAACTTTCCATCCTGAGAAAAATATCCTTCACCCGCGCTTTTTCCCTGCTTAGTTAACTGCTGGATATTCTTTAAAAATTGCTCTTCATTATTCTTTTCACCTCCATAACTATTTACAGCAAAAGCTAAGAAAACACCTGTTAATAGTATGATAAAAATATCGTTTGAAACCATGCGCATCATCACAAAATCTCCTCCCCTCCTATTCACTCCTTTTTGCAGTCCTACTGAGTAAGCACGCGGAACCGGGACTCTTTACTATTCTACAAGTTTAATGGTACCATCAAATTCATATTTTATCAATCGCTTATCTATCTCCGTTTTACGATACCCATATCATAACTATAGAGTACCTAACTGTCAATCTGACAATTTTCGTAATTGACAAAAGACTTATGAAAATGCTATAAGTAAAATAAGATATCTATAAATAAGTATATGATATTTGCTTGTCTTAGCTTTTTGATAAGGTTTCATACATTTACATGATCCATTATTAAGGAGATAAAATGAAGATACTGAAATACCTTGTTTTAACATCGACATTTCTGTTCTTTTCATCGATAGTCGCAACGACTTTATTCGCCGAATCTGATGAACATAATAAACCAGAACATTGGAGTTACGAGGGCGAGTGTGGCCCAGAGCACTGGGGCGACCTCATACACAAAAATTGCAAATGCAAATTGGGAGATATGCAATCACCAATAGGTATTTCCACAACACAAAAAGCCAAGCTGGATAGTATAAACTTTCACTACTATACAACCCCTTTGAAAATTATAAACAATGGTCATACTATGCAAATTAATTACGGGTGTGGAAGCTCGATATCTATCGGTAACAAGAGGTATGAACTCATACAGTTTCACTTTCACTGCCCTAGTGAACACAAAATACATGGAAAATCTTATGATATGGAAGCACATTTAGTGCATAAGGGTGCGCATGGAGAATTAGCGGTTATTGCTGTATTCATGGAAGAGGGCAAAGAAAATGATTTCGTAAAAACCTTGTGGGGTAATTTTCCAAAAGAACAGGGCAAAGAGTATACACATACCGAATTAAAGATAAATGCAAATCAAATCCTTCCCAAAAATACTGCTGCTTATTATACGTATCATGGCTCACTTACCACACCGCCCTGCAGTGAAATTGTAAATTGGTTTGTCTTAAAGACCCCAATTCAAGTATCAAAAGCGGAATTGGAAAAATTTGCCTCCATTTTTAGGAGAGATGCAAGACCGATTCAGCCTCAGCATGGCAGAATCGTTAAGGAAAGTTATTAAGTTAAATTTCCGGTGATTTTTCTCTTACTATAAACTTTTTAATTCACTGATTGCGAATTTACGCATAGTAAGGGGCGAACACAAGGTTTGCCCCTCCTATGCTCCAACAGTATTTTGAGTAGCTGCTCGAATCCTATACCATTAATACTGTAAAGCTATATCATACTTCTCTTTATTTTTCTTAATCAATTTGATGACCATACTTTTTTCTTCTTTTCCGAGAAGTTTTATCTCCCGTGTGTGTTTTTTATAACTGTTTTCCTCCGCTGTAATGCGATAAATACCTTTCCGTAAATTTTTAAATTCAAAGAGCCCATTCGTATTTGACTTTGTAGTATCGACATATCCCCTTATTCCAAGGTTCAATTTTACACCTTCTATTGGAAATCCGTTTTCATCCAGGATATATCCGGAAATTGAATGCGCGGTGGTGGAGTTAGATTTATCGTCAACATTCCCATGATAGCCGACTTGCATAATACCCGATGCCGTATCGGAAATAGTATCCTCATCGGGAATATCTGCGCCTGCACTATCTTCGGCCTCTTTTACATACAAGTCTGATGGAGATAAGGAAGAGGCATCAGTAACATACCTGAGATCGCCATTACTTAAATCGTAGTAGCTGATGTATACCTTATTTGACGCATTCAGCGCTATGGAGGTATATAATCCTAAAGACCCATGTGAGTCCACGATTGCTTTAGACCAATTGCCATATTTATTCGTAGCGTATTTAAGATTATCAGTACTCTCATCATAATAGCTAATGTGTGCCTTGCCGGATGTATCCACTGCTATTGAGTTATAATCACCTACTGAATCTGCAGCACTGTCAACGGTTGTTTTTACCCATGCACCAGATTTATTGGTAGCATACTTGAGATCGCCATTGGTATAACTAATATGCGCTTTACCGTATATATCAACTGCCATAGAGGTAGAGAAACCCATAAGTGTAATACCATCCACAAGGGTGCTGACCCATGTGCCAGATCTGTTGGCGGTATATGTAAGACCGGAATGATAATGGCTGATGTGTATTTTATCTGAAGTATCAACGGCTATAGACGACCATATTCCTCCATGCTCCAGAGTTTTCTTTACCCATGCGCCGGATTTATTGGTAGCGTATTTAAGATTGTCGTTATTAAAATCATAGTAGCTAATATGAGCCTTACTGAATGAGTCAACTGCTATAGAGGTATATGGACCTACATCCGTATTGTCCACAACGGTTTTTACCCAGGAGCCAGATTTATTCGTAGCATATTTAATGTCGTTTTTAGAATTATCACAATAGCTGATGTGTACTTTACCTGCAGTATCAAGCGCTATGGAGTTGTACCGGCCTACATCTCCGTAACTGTCGATGATAGTTTTCACCCATGAGCCGGATTTATTGGTGGCATAGGTAAGGTCACGTTTAAAACAATCATGATAACTGATATGCATCTTACCCGCAGTATCGAGCGCTAAGGAGGTAGATTCACCTACAATTCCATTCTTATCCACAATAGTTTTTACCCATGAGCCTGACTTATTAGTAGCATATTTAAGGTAACCTTTGGAATCGTCATAATAGCTAATATAAGCCTTACCTGATGTATCAAGCGTTAACGAGGTAAACCAGCCAACATCCCCGTAGCTATCCATAGTAGTTTTTACCCATGAGCCTGACTTATTGGTAGCATACTTAAGGTTAGAATTAGGATAACCATCGTAATAGCTGATATGCGCCTTGCCGGACGTATCGAGCGCTAAAGAGGTAAACATACCTACACTTATCCCACTATTATCTACAACCTCTGTTGCCCATAAACCTGATTTATTGGTAGCATATCTAAGATCGCCATGAGATTCATTATAATAACTGATATGTATCTTACCCGCCGTGTCAATTGCTATTGAAGAGAACATACCAAAATTGTCTATAGCTACGATTTCCCATGAACCTGATGTATTGGTAACATAATTGAGAAGATTGGTCTCCAGGATATCATTAGCCTCTTGATAGCATATATGTACCTTGCCTGATTTATCAACTGCTATAGAATTATCCCAACCACCGCTAACAAGGGTGGTCTTTATCCAGGAGCCAGATTTATTGGTGGCATATTTAAGTTTAGTTTCTTCCGTATTAGAATCAAAATAAAGATAACTGATATGCACCTTATTTAATGAGTCAACCGTTATTGAGGTATGGCTTCCTGCATCTCCGCTACTGTCTATACTGGTTTTTATCCAGGGGCCAGATTTATTGGTAGCATATTTAAGGTTACCGTACGTTGCATCGTAATAGCTTATGTGTACTTTGCCTGACGTGTCAATTGCTATGGCGGCATACTGCCCTACTCCCGACGATACATCTACCGTCTGACAAATCCAGGTATTACCGTTATGGTATGCATAGTAAAGGTGATCCCCTCCATAAACAATATGAGGTCGTTTATAGGAGTCAATTGTAATTGCCCGAGAGGAATGTCTTTGAAACTCAGAAAACCATTTTGGAGCATCCACAGCATTTTTAATCCATGCTGCCTGAGAGGTATTGATATTACTACAGAAAAGGCTTATAAGAATTAAGATGAAAAATGAGCTTGCTAATCTTGCTAATAATTTTTTATGACTCATATCTTTTTACTTCCTCCCGACCTTATTATTGTAAAATTAATTTATAAAAGAATACCTCCGGATAGACCATAGGATCCCTTTTATGAACGTTTTATGAGAACACATGAGAAAAAAATGTACCAAAGTATAGAAGGAGGAGAAAAATAACAAAATTTAATTGCGCTAATAGGAGATTCTTGAGTTCTTGATACTACAGAAGAATAGAAAAATTCGGTGTCGTTTATTGCGGTCTTAAAGGGGTAAGATATTACATCATAAATACTTTTAATGATGCATTGAAAGGAAGACTATGCCAAGACATACATAAACAGCAAATTTTAATAACAAATTTTTCGTACTATTTTTTTATAATTTAAAAACGCTATACAACAATAGGTTTATAAAAATGCGATTTAGTAAACGTGTGACATGTCACAAAGGTGAGACACGTGAGAATATGGCATGGCACATGTATTGTTAAGATATTTCTGCATGGCGAGCCCATTCTATAACTTCAGATGTTACCATTTTTCTTTTTCCTGAGAGATAACCATACCACTTGTGAATCGAATCAAAGAGAGTAATAATGGCAAGGGCTGTCATGGTGACAATGAGGACTGCATCAAATTTAAAGGCAAACGCTTCCGATCGTATTGCCGATGAGGCTGATTTTTCAATAAAATCAAAAAAGAGTTTGTAAGATGCCGTAAAGGTGGTAACAAACATAAATACCATAGGCAGAAATGTTGTCCAGGCATATTTGAGTTTATTCATCTTTATTATAATCGTTGTACCTACACAGAAGGCAATTGCCGCCAGGAGTTGATTTGCAACGCCAAACATCGGCCAAATGGTTGATATATTCCCTGAATAGATGAGATAACCCCATGATCCTACTACAAAAAAGCTTGAGAGTATTGTTCCGGGAATCCAGTTTGTTCTTCCCAGAGGACGGTACGCATGACTACCCAGTTCCTGGACAATAAACCTGGCTACCCTGGTTCCTGTATCAACGGTTGTAAGAATAAAAAGGGCCTCAAACATGAGCGCAAAGTTATACCAATACGGCATAAGGGTTTTCATACCTGGGAGGCTTGAAAATATTGAAGCCATACCGACTGCAAGAGAAACTGCGCCTCCCGGTCTTCCGGCAATATTGGTACCCACGTCTTCGGAAAGTTCAACAATATGATTTATGGGAAAACCCAGCCGTGCCAATTCATCAAATGATAGATGAGTATTAATCGCAAAATAGTCTCCTGGCATCAATATCGTTGCGGCAATAATAGCAATCACCGAGATAAATCCTTCCACAAGCATAGCGCCAAAACCTATCATCTTTATCTCAGACTCATTTTCAATCATTTTTGGAGTAGTCCCTGACGCAACAAGAGAATGGAAACCAGAGAGTGCTCCACATGCAATAGTTATGAACATAAATGGGAATAGCGTTCCTGGTATTATTGGACCATCACCATGAATAAATCTTGTAACGGCGGGCATATGGATGTTAGGCGCCAGGAATAGTATGCCAAGCGCAAGGAGTATAACCGTCCCTATTTTCATATAGGTAGAAAGATAATCTCTGGGGCAAAGAAGCATCCACACGGGAAGAACCGATGCAATGAAACCATAAAGAGCCATCAGAAAGACAAGGAGTTTTTTGTCCAGATTAAAATATGGCTCAAGACCAGAGCCAGGGATATAACTGCCAAAAAAGACAGCCAACACCAAAAGAATAACACCAATAATACTAACTTCTGCTATCTTTCCATATCTGATTTTGTAGAGATACAGTCCCATAAATAACGCTATAGGTATTGTTGCAGCTATGGTAAATGCGCCCCAGGCGCTGTGGGAGAGGGCATTGATAACAGCAAGACCCAGCCCTGCCAGTGCAACGATGATAATAAATAAGATAGCTATTGCTGCTGTAATCCCGGTAAGCGGGCCAACCTCATCGCCGGCTATCTGTGCCAGTGACTTGCCGTTTCTCCTTACCGATGCTGCAAGAATAACCGTGTCATGAACAGCGCCGCCGAGTGACGCCCCTATCAATATCCACAAAAAACCCGGAAGATATCCGAATTGCGCTGCAAGTACCGGCCCTATCAATGGACCAGCTCCTGCAATTGCTGCGAAGTGATGACCAAACAGTACCCATTTGTGAGTAGGGTGATAGTCCCTGCCATCTCTTAGTCTTTTTGAAGGTGGTATTCTTCTATCATCGAGACTCAGCACCTTTGCTGCAAGGAATGCGCCGTACAGACGATAAGATATTATGAAGAAACATGCGGCGGCAATAATAAGCCAGAGTGCGTTAACCTTTTCTGATGGCCAGAAGACCTGAGTAACTATTCCAAGTGCAAATGCGCCTATAATCGCAGTTACAGTAAGAATTATCGTTGATATCTTCACATGTTGATAATTTTTATAATGGTCAATAGTAAGTGAGCATAGTAAGTTCCAGATTGTAGCATAATGCTTAATAAGTACAAAATAAAAATCTATAAGACAGAGAGTTGAATACACGAAATATACTATTATTAATGATTAACGCATGCTATTTGATCTACAAATTCTATTTGGTATATTGTTGAACGATGTAGTAACGTGAATTTACCTTTATGGTTGGTATATAATTTGCTTTTAAATTGCTATACAAAGGTTATTTAAATCTTTAATAATTTTTAAGAGGAGGCTAAACAATGAATACTATCTTACGAAGAGCTTTACTACCGGTTTTTACTATAGTTTTTGGTGGCTTTTATATGAGTACGGTTACATGGGCGCACGGGATTTATGAAGCTGAGAGTAAACAGAACTGCTATGAGTCAAATGGATATATAGTTCAAACAAAAGCAGGGATGGAGAGTGAAGAAAGCGGGGCTGCTAAAGATCCTGTATGTAATATGGAAGTAAGCAATATAAAAAAGGCGCCGTCAGAAGATCATAACGGAGAGACTTACTATTTCTGTTCAGAACAGTGCAAGAAAACATTCAAAAAAGATCCTGACTCCTATACACAGACAGAAACCACACCGCAACATAAAAGTGGCGGGTATTAAAACGAACCATTAGATTCAGTTTCAGTTTGGTGGATTCGTTTCGCTTAATCTACCCTGCATATAACCATTATTTTACCTACGACTTTCTGCTCCTTTTATCTCTTATCAACAGGTAGGGAAAGGCTTTAGCCTTGCTCTCCGCCTGAATATGCGCACAGGAAAGCAATCCGGAAGGGTTGTCCTATAGGATTGAAGTCCAATACATCAAGCATGATGAATTATAGTATTTCAAGGATGAAACCGAATATATCCTCAACAGAGGAAAGACAACCCCACCAGTCATTGCGAGGGTCTTATCCGAAGCAATCCTTTACAAGTTTCAGAAGAGATTGCTTCGGAAAAAACCCTCGCAATGACATTTTTAGAGACTCCGTAACATTCCCTATACCAGCATACAACCAAAGACTCATGCACCACATTTTGTTCGGTTTCATCTCTTGGATGCTATAAGCGAAGCGGATCCACCCCTTCTTAATGGTAACAACTTTTTGAACAACTTTAAAAAGACTGAGTACGAAAGAATCATCAATCCTCTTTTCTCAATTTCAATACCTAATTTGACTATGTAAATAAAAAATTCTCATAGCAGATTAGCATCTGCACAAAGCTTGTCTCAAGAACAATCCTCCAATCAGACCCTCCTTTATGAAGAGAAAAGGTATAAACTCTTTTATAAGAATCAGATTTATAGTCTTTTGATTTTCTTTTCTTGTATTTATCATCATGGAAATAATAAAATACGGTAATAGAAAAAAGATTTTTAACCTTTAAAGAATTCACTATTTCCAGAGGATAGGGATAATGGATAACACGCACTGGTATACCATGCAAGCTGATGAGGTAATAAGGAAACTGGAGACTAACGCCGATACAGGCCTTAGCCATGCCGAGGTCAAAAACAGGCTCAAAAAATACGGGCATAACCAATTGGAGGAAAAAAAAGGTGTATCTCCCTTTATGCTTTTTTTGGGACAATTTAATAACTTTATTGTATTAATATTGATTGCGGCTGCCATAGTTTCCGGAGTTTTAAAAGAATGGGATGATGCATTAGCCATCATTGCTATTGTTATTATTAATGCCATTATTGGATTTATCCAGGAATATCGTGCTGAAAAATCTCTTGCCGCCCTGCAAAAGCTATCGGCGCCTTTTTCACGGGTAACGCGGGATGGCGAAGTACATTCTATCCCTTCCCGGGACGTTGTACCTGGGGATATTGTTCTTCTGGATGCCGGTGACTATGTCCCTGCCGATGGAAGATTATACTCTTCCTATAGTTTAAGTACCCAGGAAGCATCTCTTACGGGAGAATCGACGCCGGTCATCAAGTCTGCAGAACCCCTTCCTAACCCCTCTTTGCCTATTGGAGATAGAAAAAATATGGTGTTTATGGGCACCTCGGTAACAAATGGGAAAGCCAAATACGTTGTTGTAACAACGGGGATGCATACCGAATTGGGTAAAATTGCAAGTCTTATTCAAGGGGCAAGAAAGGAGGCAACCCCCCTCCAGCATAAGCTTGAAGTATTTGGAAGAAAGTTAGTGTATGTATGTTTAGGGATTGTAGCCCTCATCTTCTTTTTAGAGATATGGAGGAAAGGTCCGTTACTAGAGGCTTTCCTCATGTCAGTCAGCCTTGCCGTTGCTGCTATTCCCGAAGGCCTCCCTGCCATAGTAACAATAGCTTTAGCGCTGGGGGTACAGCGTATGGTAAGGCGGCATGTGTTAATCCGTAAATTACCTTCGGTGGAGACGCTGGGTTGTGCTAACGTCATTTGCTCAGACAAGACAGGTACGCTCACTCAAAATGAAATGACGATCAGGAAGATATTTGCCAATGGTAAAACCTTTGATGTTTCGGGAGCAGGGTATGCTCCGACAGGAGACTTTTCCTATCGGGGCATACCCCTTTCAGAAACTGATCATCAAACACTCAGGAAGGTCCTCGAAATTGGTGTATTGTGTAATAATGCCCATCTTAAAAAAGTAGATAGCACGTGGAAAATCATTGGCGATCCTACGGAGGGCGCTATTATTAGCGCTGCAGCTAAGGCAGATGTTTGTAAAGAAGCATTGGAAAAGAAATTTCCCCTGATATCAGAGCTTCCCTTTGATTCCGACCGGAAAAAGATGTCAACGATGAGAAGTATGCCGCCTGAGTTTCTTGTTTTTACCAAAGGAGCTCCGGACGTTATTATGGAGGATTGCACAAAGATCTATGCCAAAGGGAACGTAAGGAATTTAACAGAAGAGGATATCCGTGTTATCCTGGATGAAAACAACAAGATGGCCGGGGCTGCATTACGCGTTCTTGGTATAGCATTCAAGACACTTGATCACCTGCCTGAGAAACCAACCCCTGATACGATTGAAAAGGATATGATCTTTGCCGGACTCGTAGCTATGATTGACCCTCCCAGGCCGGAAGCCAAAGATGCTGTTGCCACCTGCCACAGGGCATGTATAACAACGGTTATGATTACGGGGGACCATAAGAATACTGCACGTGCAATCGGAGAAGAATTGGGATTTCTGAAAGACAACTTAAAGGTTATCGATGGAATGGAATTAGATACCCTCTCTGATGAAACCTTAGAAAAAGAAGCGCCAAAGATAGCCGTGTATGCACGCGTCTCTGCTGAGCATAAGATCCGGATCGTAAGGGCGTGGAAGAAACAAGGCGCCGTTGTTGCTATGACCGGAGATGGGGTAAATGACGCCCCTGCTGTGAAAGAGGCAAGTATCGGTATCTCTATGGGTATTACCGGTACGGATGTTACGAAAGAGGCATCTGATATTATTATAACCAATGATAATTTTGCATCTATTGTAGCGGCTGTTGAAGAAGGAAGAGGTATCTATGATAACATTAAAAAGTCTATCCACTACTTGCTTTCCTGTAATGCCGGTGAAGTATTGACCATGCTCTTTGCCTCCTTATTCAATCTTCCTCTCCCCCTATTTCCAATCCAGATATTATGGATCAACATTGCAACCGATGGATTACCGGCATTAGCATTAGGTGTAGATACCGTAGATCCGCATATTATGAGAAGGCAGGCCAGAAGATCAACAGCACAAATCATAGACAGAAGTCTTGGTAAATTAATTGTATTACAAGGCTTCCTCATAACATTCAGTACCCTCCTGGCGTATCTCTATGTGTTGTATGGATTTGATGCGGCATTCGATACATTCTATAATACCTGGTTTAACGGTAAGACAGTATCCTACGAATTAAGCGGTGATATTGCGCGGGCCAGAACGATTGCCTTCTGCGTTATGGTTATCTCACAACTATTTCAATCATTTAACTGCAGGAACGCAAGACGTTCATTATTCGCAATCGGGCCTTTTACCAACAAAAAACTTCTTCTGGCAGTTGGGATTTCATTAGCCATGCAAGTGAGTATTATCTATATCCCTTATTTCGATACTATTTTTAAGGTGATACCTTTGGAACTCGGAGATTGGATTTTAATCTTTGGATTTTCCTCTCTTACGTTCATTATTATGGAAATAATAAAACTCTTTATGAGAAGTACAGAAGTACCTATGGGTGTTGCAGCTGCCGAAGTGGCAAAAATAGCTGTTGATGAAGTAAAGAGTATGTATGCTACCATACGAAAGCCTATCCACTACCTGCTTTCCTGCAATGCCGGCGAGATTCTGGCTATACTCTTTGCCTTAGTTCTCAAACTCCCGGCGCCATTATTTCCCTTGCACATACTATGGATAAGCGTGGTAACAAATATATTACCGTCATTGGCATTAAGCGCTGATACAGATGGTTCCCGCACCATAAACCTGTCAGACAGAGGCTCAGCAAAACGATTCATGGATAAAAGATTTTTTGCATTGATCCTGTTACAGAGTTTTCTTATAGCATCCAGCACCCTTTTGGCTTATCTCTATGTGTTGTATGGAGGCATTCCATTACTTCTCGCATTCTACAATAATTGGTTTACCGGCAAAGTAATACCTTACGAATTACATGGTGATATTGCACACGCCAGAACGATTGCCTTCTTTGTTGTAGTTATTTCACAGTTGTTTCATTCATTTAACTGCAGAAATGCTACTCACTCGCTCTTGAGAATCGGTGTTTTTACCAATAAAAAACTGTTATTGGCAATTGCGCTTTCGTTAGCTATGCAGATGTCTGTTATCTATATCCCTTACTTTCATGATATCTTCAAGATAACCTTATTAGGAGTAGAGGATTGGGCAGCCATCTTCGGATTTTCTTCTCTTACATTCATTCTTATGGAAATAATAAAATGTTTTATAAGGAAGAAATAGACGATGAGGGGTAAACTGCAAAGAGTACCATTTTTGTAATTATCTTATTGAGAAGGAGATATCTTATGATAAAGCAAATATTTATTCACGCATTTTGTTTAACCTTGCTGTTTGTATACCCATCGAAAACGTTCTCCGACGAAGGAAAGGATATCTTCCCCCCACCCGATTTAAGCGAACAGACTCAGGTATGTATAATATGTCACAAAAATTATACCCCCGGAATAGTAGAAGACTGGCTGAGAAGCAGACATTCAAAAACAACCCCGGAAAGAGCGCTTAAAAAACCTGCACTGGAAAGAAGGGTTTCAAGCGAAATAATACCGGAATCCTTACAAAAAGTAGCCGTTGGCTGTTATGAGTGCCACAGTCAGAATCCTTCTGCACACAAGGACAATTTTGAGCATTTCGGATTCAAGATCAACGTAATTGTATCTCCCAATGACTGCAAGATTTGTCATTCTGCAGAAGCCGACCAGTATTCTGTTAGCAAGAAGGCCTATGCATTGGATAATCTTCAGAAGAATCCTCAGTATCATAGCCTTGTTGAAGCAATTGTAAGTACAAAAGAGATACAAGATGATAAGATAATTCACCTCAATGCATCAGATAGCGCAAAAGCAGAGAGTTGCTATGCCTGTCATGGAACCAGAGTTACCGTTCTTGGAATGAAAAAGATATCCTCCGGCATGGGTGATATATACGTTCCCGATCTTACAAATTGGCCAAATCAGGGTGTCGGAAGGATTAATCCGGATGAGAGCCGCGGATCATGCACATCATGCCATCCGAGACACAGCTTCTCAATAGAGATAGCCAGAAAACCGTACACATGCTCCCAATGCCATATCGAACCAGATGTGCCGGCCTTTAACATTTACCATGAGAGTAAACATGGGAATATTTTCTCCTCAAACCAACATGAATGGAATTGGAATAACATTCCCTGGAGAGTTGGTAAAGATTTTCAGGCTCCCACATGTGCTACCTGTCATAATAGCCTCATAGCTACTCCTGACAGCAAGGTAATTGTGCCAAGAACCCATGATTTCGGCGCAAGGTTGTGGGTAAGGATTTTTGGACTTATCTATTCCCATCCACAACCCAAAGATGGCAGAACCTATAGTATCAAAAACAAGGAAGGTCAATCTTTTCCCACGAGTCTTACCGGTGAATTGGCCTCTGAGTACCTTATTGATGAGAACGAACAGATACGGCGACAAACTGAAATGAAGAAGGTTTGTCAGGGTTGTCACAGTACAGATTGGGCTAACAAACACTTTGACAGATTGAACGACACAATAGTTGAAACAGATAAGATGGTTTCATCTGCTACACAATTACTTTTGAAAGCATGGAAAGAGGGATTGGCAGACGCATCGAATCCTTTTGACGAAAAAATTGAACATCTGTGGATAAGACAATGGCTATTCTATGCTAATTCAGTACGATACGCATCCGCTATGGAAGGACCTGACTATGCTGCATTTAAAAACGGCTGGTGGGAATTAACAACAACCCTGAATAAAATACGGGATTTGATTCAAACAAAAAGAAATAATAGGAATGAAAAATGACTCGATAAAGTACTATTTTAGCCACGAATGAACACGAATTGGCACGAATAAAAAGCAAACAATAAGTATTTATTAATAGTTTACTTAAAATAAATTTGTTGACAATTTTTATAAAAAAGATTAGATATATTCTTATTTGCAATGCTATGATCTGATTTTATACCAATTCACTTTCAAATATTAAAAGATAGCCCAATGGAATCCTGCCAGGTATAGCATATATATTTCATAATATATTTATTGTTTGAAAGCAAATTTGTATTAGACGATATTATATTAAACATAAGAATTTTTTATTATTCCTTTTCATGTTTTCTTTTTTCAAATACTATTTTCTCGCTTTACCATCTTGTATAGAAATGTATCTTATTTTAGACTTTTAAGCGTAGAAAGGGGGTTGAAAAGATGTTGAATAAAAAAGTTTTAGGAATTGCAATTGCTTCTGTAGTTGCGTTTTTTAGTTTGGTAACCTGGCTGGATAATCTTGTTTACTCAGAAGAAGAACCAGAGAGAAGAACTGTAGTTACAGAACAAGCCACAACAGACGAAGAGACTCTCATTTGCCCGTCCTGTAAAGAAAAGAGTTTAAGCTCAGGGAAAAGAGGGTTACTTTTACCCAAGACCATGGTTTGTCCCGAATGTAAAAATGAAGTATCAGGAGATGCTGTTCATCGTTGTGATAAATGTGGATAAGACGTTCTTGTATGTCCCATGTGTCGAAAAGCTTCTGCTGAGCTAGATGCCACGGCAATGGAAAGCAAGTGCCCCAAATGCAAATTAGTACGCTCAAGACCTATTAAGGGAAAGGCATATCATCCCGTAGAGTGGAAAATGAAATGCCCTGACTGTAAACAAAAACCGGAAGAGATGGTCATTCAGCATTGCGATACCTGCGATGAAGATTTCTTGGCATGCTCAATTTGTAAAGCACAACAGGAAAAGGCTAAAGGAGGTTTAGAATCAGGATCGATAGAAAGTAAGTGCCCCAAATGTGAAACAGAACGGGTAAGACCTATCAAGGGAAAAGCATATCATCCCATAGAGTGGAAAATGAAATGTCCTAATTGTAAGAAGGAACCAAAGGAATGGCTTATTCAACAGTGTGAGACCTGCGATGAAAATTACCTGGTATGCCCAACTGGTATGCCCAATATGTAAAAATGAACCAAAGAAAACCCAAAAACAGGCTAAATAGTATTAAATCTTATATAGTATCGGGTTTACAGAATTAAGTATTCCATGCTTCTGGCGCATAGAAAAAATTAATATGGGATGAGGAAGGTCTTCTGGATCTTCCTCGTTCCCTTTACCGCATAGTATACAAAATAGTATACAAACCTCTTCGTTCCTCTCCTTTGCCATGTCACACTTCTGTGATATCACACGTATGCGACATGTCGCACTTCTCATATTTTGATAATCTCATAGTTACCCTATACGGTATTTTATTTTGTTTCATGATACATGAAAATAACAGATACTATTGTGTAATAAGATTAAATAAATAAATAAATTACTTATGAATTGAATTGTGCTGCAGTATCATGCATTTTGATGCAAAATTTATAAGGATTTGCTAATAAAACTTAGGTATTTTTCCCATCTTATGCTTATCTTGGCATATTTTTTTCTTCATTAAAGGTCTAGTATTTATCCGACATGGAAGAGAATTGAATTGCATTTTACAACCATACTCTTTTTGCCTCTCAGAAATGCAAGAAGGAAGGTCTTAAACTCAATAATGACAAAAAAAATTATGTATGGCATTACTCTCTATACTATGGATCTTCCTTCGGTTCTGATAGCTATTGTTAACTGGAATGGTAAAAATGATCTTTTAGAATGCCTCGCCTCAATAATGAAGCTAAATTATCCAAAGGATAATTGTAAAATATTGGTCATCGATAATAAATCGAACGATGGTTCCCAGGCAGCAGTATCTCTTTATTACCCGGAGGTTTCCCTTATAGAGAATGAGAGGAACCTTGGTTATGTAAGAGCGGTAAATCAAGGTATTGCTTATGGCATAGATAGAGGGGTAGATTATATCTGGGTATTCAATAATGATGTTGCGGTCGAGGAAGATTCTTTAAAAAGACTCATTGAGGTGGGGCAACAGGATGAGAATATAGGTGTTATAGCTCCGGTTGTATATTCCTATAGCAATCCTGAAACGATAGACAATATTGGTTATAAGATAAATTTTTGGACGGGAAGACTAAAAAAACTGAAATATGGACGCGATATTTTCAGGAATAAAGGCGATGAAATAGCTAATGTCGATTCTATCTTAGGCTGTTCAAATCTTATAAAGACATCAGTTTTTAAAAAGATCGGATCGTTCCAAACTCTATATGGGGTCTATTTTGAAGAAACAGATTTCAATGTCAGAGCAGCACAGAAAGGTTTTCGGGTTGTAGTAGTGAAAGAGGCACGGGTATGGCATAAGAATGCCTCCACAATGAATAAATTTATCTTCCGCAGGGCTTACCTTCTTCTCAGGAACCTTTTTCTCTTTGAGCTACTGAATGCTAAATTAATGCATTTGTCGGTTTTCATTCCCTATTACTTTTTTGTTCATATACCTTATTTCCTTTTACGGGGAGGTGTATACGGCTTGCTCGTTAAGCTAACGGAACGAAAAAGAAAACAGCAAAACAATTTTTAAAAAACCTGAGGGTTACATCCGGTACGAATGGACATTACTTTACACATGTTGAATATGCAATTGCAATAAGACTATTGTATGATTGAGAAATATCCATTGTCAGTAATCATAGCTTCCTATAATTCAGGAAAGACAATAAAAGATTGTCTCAAATCTTTAGAAGATCAAGTATCCGATAAAGACTTTGAGGTAATTATTGTTGATAGTTCTCCTGATGATAACACGGCTAAATTTATTAAGGAAAGGTTTCCCAGGGTTAATGTATATAAATTTCAGGAAAGGAAATATTGTGGGGATGCACGCAACTTTGGTATTTCTGTGGCAAAAGGAGAAGTTATTGCTTTTATTGACGCGGATTGCAGAGCCGATAGCAACTGGGTCAATGAGATTATCAAAGCTCATCAGTCCGCCTGTGTGGCTATTGGAGGCGCTATTGCAAATGGAAATCCTACGAGCTATGTTGGCTGGGCAGCTTACTTTTGCGAATTTAGCCAATGGATGCCTTCTCTCCATGCAAAATGGTTACGGGATATTGCCGGGGCAAATATGTCTTATAAAAGAGAAGTTTTTAAAAAATATGGTGCCTTTATAGAAGGAACGTATTGCTCTGATACTGAATATCATTGGCGATTAGAGGAAAAAGGATATCGTTTGCGATTTGTACCCTCTATCCTTATTTTTCATCACAACATTGATAATTTGAGTAAATTTTTAATCCATGAATATCATCATGGTCAATCTTTTGCCCGGGTACGTACCACAAGTCAAAGATTTTCCCGATTGAGAAGATTCCTGTATGTAATTTTCTCTCCCCTTATTACCCTGAAGCTTTTCTTTAAAATAGGGTTTATCAATTTCAAAAACAGGGTCTACCTTTTGTCTTTTTTAAAGGTTTTACCTTTGTTTACTTTAGGCCTTATTTCCTGGTCTCTTGGGGAATGCGTTAGCTACGCGAAAGGTTAAGAAACTGATAATGATTCATTCTGATATGATTTAATAATTTGTATTTTGAAATAGAATTGTTCCCGTACGTATGTTCTTTAAAATATACAGGGAAAAAAACCCCAAATTGCTTGTATGGATAATCAACATAAGGAGGGCCGGGGCCACAGCATGAAAAAGAGGTATGAGGATATAACACCCGATGAGCATTACCATCAAATTCACCACATCGGCTATAGCTATTATGTAAGGCTTACTCATAGAGTATATCGCTACATGGAGAGTAGTATTAACGGTGAGGATAGTATAACTTAACAAAAACCAGTTAAAAATAGGAACGGCGCCGAGATATCGCGAACCAAAAAAGAATTGTATAACAGCATGGGAGAAAAATAAGAATGGGACAATCATTATCCCCATATAAAGTGAAATCTTTAAAGCATCTTTTATATATTTTTCAAATTGTGCTATTTCCCGAAACCTGGATACCTTCGGCAACAGTACGGAGTGTAAAGAATAAATAATTATTGGGAAGATGTAGGTGAGATTAATTGCGAGCCCATAGATACCCGCAGCCTCGCTACTCAACATCCTTGAGATCATAAAGATACCAATATACGGGAGTATAAGATTACACGTATTGCTTACAAACATCCATTTACTATAAGAAAAAAGCTGTTTGAAGATGTCTTGTATAGGTTTTTTCTCTGAAAAGAATACAGGGCAGATATTTTTAAATCCAAGAAAGATACCTAATACAGGAATAAAAGCAAATATTGCAACAGCAATAAAAACACTCATTTTTAAATACCATATTAAAACTATCACGGTAAATAGTTTACCCAAATCAATAAAAATCTGCAGGATAACGGATTTCCTGAATAATTGATATGTATGAAGTACGGATTTTAAATAATTTAACAGAGAAAAAGTTAAGCCTCCAAAAGCTGCTAATTTAAGAAGTGAAGTCAAACCCGGATGGTAAAAGACTTTTGTCGATACTATTTCAGATGTAATGAACACGATAATAGCAAGGATAGAACTTATTATGATCCTTACAAGAAAAATTGTTCTCAGCACATAATTAACTTCAGCCTTTTTTTTGAGGATTAAATATGAAGAGGCGAATTTTATCATGGTAGTATCCATGCCAAGAGTTGATAAACGGGAAGAGATGAGTATGACTGATATTGCCATGTTGAAAAGCCCAAAATCACTTACACTCAATTCTCTTGAGATTATGAGCACTGCTAAGAATCCCAGGCCTGCGGCAAAGATATTTCCGGTAAACATCAAAGTAAGGCGCTTTACTACCCCGGATCTTATAAGGTCTGTAGTATTAGAAATATTCATGAGAACAAATATACTCTTTAAATCCTTCTCATATCAAATCAACGTTTGTTTAAAAAAAAGACCGCAAAGGATTTGCCATTCAAATCTTGTCCATAACTCTTTTCGTTCGTATTATTCATTACCTTCACTCCTGTGTGCCGTGTCACATCTTTGTGGTATTCACTTGTGCGACACGGCACATATTTCGTATACATTTTTGGTTAAAATTATATGGATATCTGCTATCAGAATGCAATTTAACTCTTTTTCTCATTTCTCTGATATTTTGGCATATAATTTTCTATAAAATCCGGCAGATTTACTGATTTGTGATTTACATCAATAATATTCATAGAGTTGTACGGGAGGGTAGATTCTCTATACTATAATGGAGTTTAGATTTAACGTTGCACAAAAAGCCCCTCGTCTCCGTCATAATTCCAGCGTATAATTGTAGTCAATTTCTTCCCAGTTGTTTGGATGCTATCAAATCTTCAGATTATCCTCACTACGAGATAATTGTTGTCGATGATGCCTCTACAGACGAGAGTCCGCAGATAGCCCGGCAGGCAGGAGTCCAGGTTGTCCGTATGGATAAACAATCGGGACCGGGAGCAGCGAGAAATGTTGGTACACAGAATGCCAGGGGCAATATTTATTTCTTTGTGGATTCAGATGTGGTTATACATCAGAATTCCCTTAGCTGTGTTGTATCCAAATTCTTAAACAATTCCGAAATTGGAGCATTATATTGGAGCATTATTTGGATCATATGATAATCAACCATCAGCTATCAACTTCTTTTCTCAATATAAAAACCTTTTTCATCATTTTATTCACCAAACTTCCTACAATAATGCTCATACCTTTTGGGCTGGATGTGGTGCAATCCGAAAAGAAGTATTTCATAAAACCGGAGGCTTCGATGCTGCGCAGTATCCAAAGCCATCTATTGAAGATGTAGAACTCGGCCTTAGGATAAGGAAATGCGGTTACAAAATCTTACTGGTAAAAGAACTCCAGGTAAAACATTTAAAGAAATGGAGTTTTTATTCTTTACTTTATACAGATATTTTTTGCCGCGCAGTTCCCTGGGCAAATTTAATCCTCCAATCGCAGGAGATGCCGAAAGGATTAAACTTCCAAAAAAGTCATTTAGTGAGTTCGCTTTGTGTCGGACTTCTTATAGAGCTTGGAATATTCTTTTTGCTTGAATATAAACTCTTTTCCCATATTCCCGTAGGGTCTTTTTATTATTATATCAAGCTATTGGGAGTCGCTCTTTTTCTTGGCGCTAATTTTGTTGTTTCTTACACTCGCATCCTTCAACTTTGGAACAAGGGAAGACATTTAAAATTTTTACTTCCTCTGCTATTTTTCATCGTTTCCGGATTTGCATTTACCTTATTAACTTTCTTCTTTTTTAATCAGAAACTCCTTGCATGTATTCCCAACACTTCATTTTATTATCATTTAAAGTTTTTCATTCTTATTCTATTTCTCCTCGTCAATTTTGTTATCTTCTATGTGAAAATACCGAACATAAAAACCAGAAGTTGGCATCGAAATGTCATGATACGGATTGTCTTTATCATTACAGCAGGCATGGTTGTTACCCTATCTGGTATCGCATCCCGCAGTAATCTGGGATACAACTTACTCCCTTCTGCGGCTGCCTTGTATTTTGCCTTTGTCCTAACTACCATGAATATCTTATTACTGAACAGCCAATTATACCGATTTTTTTTCAAATTAAGAGGTTTTAAGTTTTTACTGTTGGCCATTTTTTCACATGTGCTTTATTATCTTTATAGTAGTGGAACTTTTGTGGTTTGTTGGATAATTTATTCCACAAAAAAGCTTCACATGCGACAACATTAATTCATGAATTTTACCGGTGATTTTATATGTCAGGAATACATTCTAAAAAAGCAATTATCTTTGGCGCTGGCCCGGCAGGTTTAACCTCAGCGTATGAACTGCTTGATAAGACAGATATAGCGCCCACAGTATATGAAGCAACCAGGGAGATTGGTGGTATTTCAAAAACAGTAAACTATAAGGGAAACCGAATAGACATTGGCGGACACCGTTTCTTCTCAAAATCGGGCAAAATTATGGATTGGTGGTGCAATATTCTCCCCATACAAGGATCTCCGGCAAAAGACGATTTACTATTAAGACGAAAAATCCCTGCTTCACATAAATCAAGATACAGAAAGATAAAAGAAAGCGATGCGCTTATGGTAAATCCCCCGAATCCTGAGAAAGAAGATAAGGTTTTCCTTCATAGAAATCGAATATCGAGAATTTTTTATTTGCGCAAGTTTTATGATTATCCCCTTTCCTTAAAATTACAAACCGTAAAAAATTTAGGGCTCAGAAAAACAATAAAAATAGCCTGTAGTCTTTTCATGGTAAACTTTCTTCCAAAAAAAGAAATAAGAAACTTAGAAGATTTTTTCATTTCACGGTTCGGTAAAGAGCTGTACCATACCTTCTTTAAGGATTACACAGAAAAAGTATGGGGTGTAACCTGTCAGAAAATAAGCGCAAAATGGGGCGCACAAAGAGTAAAGGGGCTTTCCGTATTTACCGCAATAACTCATGCCATAAAAAGGATATTTACCGGGAGAAAAAAGGATATTGCACAAAAAAACACAGAGACATCGCTCATTGAGAGCTTTCTTTACCCGAAATACGGACCTGGTCAGATGTGGGAAACCGTTGCAGATACAGTAAGTAAAAACGGGGGTATAATTAAGACAAACCATGAGATTGTAAATATTGCAATCGATGCCAACCGTGTTCAGGGTATAAGAATCAGAGATGCCACAACAGGAAATATATTTGAAGAAAATGCCGATTACTTTTTTTCATCAATACCAATAAAAGATCTGATAGTACGGATACATCCTGTGCCTGACAAAAACATACGAGACATTGCCTCAAGACTTGTTTACAGGGATTTCATGACTGCAGGGATCTTAACACACAGATTAAAAGTCAAAAATACTACGAAACACCGCACAATGGGTAATATCATTCCGGATAATTGGATATATGTCCAGGAAAAAGACGTGAAGCTGGGTAGAGTTCAGATCTTTAATAACTGGAGCCCTTATATGGTCGCACATGAAAATGATATCTGGTTAGGATTAGAGTATTTTTGTAATGAAGGAGATGAATTATGGTGTATGCCGGACAAAGAATTCCTCCAATTTTGCATTGGAGAATTGGAGAAGATTAATTTTATTGACTCACATGAGGTAAAAGACGGTTGTGTTGTAAGAGTACCGAAGGCATATCCATCATATACTGGCAGTTATGATTATTTATATGAGATCATTGAATATCTGGAAACGATTGATAACCTATTCCTTATTGGCCGAAATGGTATGCATCGTTACAACAATCAGGATCATTCAATGATGTCAGCAATGGTTGCCGTAGAAAATATTATAAAGGGAATAAAAACAAAAGATAATTTATGGAGTATTAATATTGAGGAAGAATATCATGAAAAAGTTGTATAAATTGACAATGTAATTTCCCGTTCTTATATAAACATTATGTGCAAACAAACGTGGAGAGATGACCCGGCAGGTTTTCTGTATCCTTTGCCCATACCGCCTTACACTAAGGCAACGATTATACCATTATTTCTTAATCAGGAGGATTACGAAAAATGATACCGAACTTATTTTCTAAACAGCGTAACGGGTGCATGGATCAAACAGGGAAAGACAGGATAAGCCTTACCTTGATTCTCCTGATAATGTCAGTTCTCTTGTTGCGTGGAATTTACGACCCCACGGTCAGCGGTTTCGCAGATGCAGAACGGCATTTAATGGATGGTGCATTCATTCTTGATTTTCTGCGCGAAATGCCGATAAGTAATATTTATGATTTTACAACCCATTATTATGCCAGATATCCTGCTATAAGTATCGGCTATCACCCCCCTTTTTTCTCCTGTATTGAAGCTATGTTTAACGCTATATTCGGCATTAACATCTGGAGTAGTCGCTTAGCTATTTTGCTTTTTGCTCTCATTGGAGTAAGCGCCTGGTTTAAACTTATCCAGCGCATCTTCGACACGCATACTGCCTTTTGGGCATCACTATTACTCATAACTACACCTTATCTGGTTCAATGGGAATGGTACACAATGGCCGAAATTCCCGTGTTATCTATGGCCATGCTCACTGCGTATATCTTCTATCGTTTTCTGGAAAATGAAAAACCAGCTTATCTCTATACCACGGCAATCACTTTTAGCCTCACCGTATGGACTAAACAAACAGCCGTTTTTATCGTACTATGGTTTATCCTGTATCTCATAGCCAGAAGACAATTCACAAGCTTTATAAAACGCAAAGAAACCTGGATTGCTGGCATAATTGCGGTACTTCTGCTTACCCCTCTCGCCATAATTACCTTTTGGCTTGGAGACCAGAACATAGATCAGTCTATTGCGTATACGAAGCATTCCAGATTATCATGGGAAAATTTGAAACTCTATTTTTTTGTGCTGATAAACAGCCATTTAACCTGGCCTTTCATGATTCTCTGTGGTACAGGTTTTGGGTGGGCAATCTGGAAACGTGATAATCGTTGCATGTATTTTATCCTTTTAATTATGAGCGTATATCTTTTTTTTACATTTCTCAATGCTAAAACTGACCGGTATCCAATTTTCTGGATACCTGCCTTTTGTCTGTTCGCAGCATTACCCATAATATATGCTCAAAAATATAAAATTTATTACCTTGTTCATGTAATTGTTTTAGTAGCTATTGTGATTTATCAGATATCATATATTTACAAAAAACCTCTATTCTATATCAGGGGCTATGATGAAGCCGTCCATTATATACTACGGGAAAACAAGACATCTACAATCTTCTTTGATGGCCGCCACAAAAATTACTTTATCTATTTAATGCGGGTGCTGGATGAAAAAAAATCCATGTATGTGCTGCGGGGAGATAAACTTCTTACTTCTTCATCAATTACCCCAGGACATTGGCTCAAGATTCATGCCCATTCACATGATGATATTAAGAGGATTTTCGATAAATATGGCATATCATATATCGTAGTAGAAAAAGAGGATTGGACGGGAATTGAAATTCATAAGGAGTTACGATCCTACCTTAATTCCGGCCCCTTTAGATTGATAAAAGAGATCCCCATTGAAACAAACCGATGGCAGCCACAAACATTAAAGATCTATCAATATTTACATGCAAAATCTATGACTGAAGACTGTTTAAAATTGCACCTGCCAAGCGTTGGAAAAACACTCAATGTATCCATACAACGCGATTAAATCCTTAAAGGAATTATTGGAAAACAGCCAGGAAGAAAATTTTGACCTTTATTGACTTTGTTGTATGCCGCGAAGATATAAAAAGTTACGGAGAAAAAATTTTAATAGTTTTGGATAGAAGCCGTTTCCTGGTAGTGATTGGCAGACAAACACCATTGGCGACCTTTAGATGTAGGGCAAGGCTTTAAGCCTTGCCTCCCCGCCTGAATAACCTACACGAGGATAGCAACCTTACAGAATTGAAATTCCTTAACGTTAAATCAGGTTTGGTTTTAAAAGGCAAAACCCGACGACTTTTCTTTTTTACCCACCCCTCTGCCCTCCCTGGATGGGAGTAAGGAGTGGGTTCCCTCATGATTTACCCTAAACCCCATATGCATCAAGTTAAGGATTTTTGTATCCAGGATACATTATTGCTCATGATATCTTTCACCCCTTCGGGCCTATGATGGTTCTTGTGGCTTGTAGTAGCTTGTTCCCAAACTCTGTTTGGGAACACAATTGTCTGGAAACTCTGTTTCGAAAGTCCATAGTTCTGAAAGATCATACGATCAGTTACTTCTTGATTCGAGAAACAGAGTTTCTCGGACACACATGTTCCCAAACAGAGTTTGGGAACAAGCCGGCAATCTACGAGAGCTTAGCTTGATGCATATGGGGGTTAGGGGTGTGTTGCTTCCTCTCGAGAGGGGATCGATTATAAAAAGAATTTGTTGAGACAGGATGAACAAAATTATTATTTTTATCTTGTTAATCCTGTCTCAAAAAAAAACAAATTGGAAAAAGAGTAAAGGTATGGTAAGGAAAGGATACAAAGGAGCAATCTGAGTTCTTTCTGTGAATAAGGGGAAGAAACAGTCCGCTCCTTCAGAACTCAATAGATGCTTTATATTGAATTAGGAATTTTTTTCTGTAGAGCGATCCTTCACGACCACCTATTCAGATGGGAAGGCAAGGCTAAAGCCTTGCCCCACAAAATTTAAAAGTAAATGATTTATCGTTTACCATTCATTATAACCTTATACACGTTAGCGGTCTTATGCGCGATGGTATCCCAATTATATCTTTCTGCTATCATAGTTATTTGTGCTTTTTTCTCTTCTTCGCATAAAGGCTTATCGAGATATTCTTGTATTTTTTCAGCAAGACCCTTAACGTCTCCTGCCTTAAAAAATCTGCTCCCGGATAATTCTACATTCTTATTGGCAGAAATATCTGAAGCAATGCAGGATAAACCATAGCTCATAGCCTCTAGTAAAACAATAGGCAATCCTTCGTAATAGGAAGGAATTACAAAAAGTCCTGCGTGACTATAGAATTCTTGTAGTGATTCTCCCGTTAGAAATCCTGTTAAAACAATATTGTTGTTTTTATCTGCCTGATCTTTTAAACGTATACTATATCTATCCTCATGGTCAGCGCAGCCGATGATAACTAATTTCCAGGTATTGCCTGAAAGCTGATTGATAGAAGTTGAAATCTGGTTAAATGCTTCAATAAGGTCGTGGAAACCTTTTTCAGGCACAAAGCGGCCTACTGATAATATATACCGACCTTTTGTCAAAGCGTAGTTTCTTAGAGTAGCGCTATTTTGCGCAATTTTCGTTATTATTACCCCATTGGGAATGATGTTTACATATCTGTTATATTTTCTTTTCACATGGTGTGCAATAGTCTCAGATACACATATGATATCGTTAGCCCATGTACTACCGGATTTTTCACTGAGTTTTAAGGCACATCTTGCCAGCTTACCCCATTTTTTTCTTTGATAATCCGGTCCGTGATTTGTCATGATTACTTTGAGGCCTAAGAGACGGGCAAGTGGTGTGAATAACGAAGGTCCTATTGCATGGATATGCAGTATATCGGGAGAAAACTTCTTGGCAACAAGAACTCCGATAAAGGTATGAAGGAATGTTTCGAGGAATTTATTTTTTGGACATGGTAAAGGAATTAACTTAATCCCTTTATATATACCAATATCCGGATTAACATACGGCTTTCTCGTTAGAACGATGATTTCATAACCTTCTTTAACAAGTTGGGGATAAAGATTTTCGCAATGTGCCTCTATACCGCCCTGGACATGAGGAAAGCCACGAGTGCCGAGAACAACAATTTTTATCTTTGGCTCATCAAGTTTTTTTCTTCTTCTCCTTCTGATCAGTTGAAAATATAAATTTACACGATCTGTTTCAATTCCTTCTTGAACAGGGGAAGAGTCACGGTCGCCAAGAGCAGTAATTTTCATCATAGATATAATTTTCTTGAATAGGTTTATTTGTAGATTCTCTTATCTGCGTTTTTATCACGAGATTGTTTTAGTTTATGCAGCTTTGTACTTTATCATCTTTTTCCAATGCCAAACTTCCAAATCCCCTTCCTTTTCCCCTATCGGTTTTCATCTTATTTTTTATTATCCAGGCAGTTGGTTTTATGAAATATTTCTTCATAACAGGAGCAGCAGTGCCGATCATCCAGCAATTCTTGGGACAGGTCTTTACCTTTTCTCTTATCTGTTTTGCCTTCTCTCCGCGCCATATTTCTTCGAAAGATTTTTCTTTCAGATTACCCATACTCTCAAACCAGATATTTTCTTCCATCCCGTTGCAAGGTCTGATATCTCCCCAGGGGTCTAAAAAAAAATTCTCTGTTCCTGCTTCACAGGGGAGTAATCTCTTGTTTCCCCTGATATAATTAATTAATCCGTAATTGAAATAGGCCCGGTACAAGTTTTTAATCTTTTTGCTTTTTAATAAATCTCTTACGATTTCTTCGAAATAGGTGATTACCTCCTCCTTTTTCTGTATTTCATTATCGTATTTATGGAAATAGTATGAGTTGTGCACCGCTGCAGTTGCAAATTCAATGTTCATCGCCTTGGCTAATTGATATAATTCAATCATATCTTTAGCATTTCTGTCAGATACGGTAATACCAAACCCTATATCTTTAAATCCAAGCCTCTGAAGTTCAAGCAGTGTCCTTAATCCATGGTCAAAACCATCTTTGACACCTCTGAGTTCATCATTAGCAGCAGGCAAACCTTCAATGCTTATTCTTATGCCAATGTTTTTGTTCTTTTGTGCTATTGCTAAAATTTTTTGGGTAAAATATCCGTTGGTGCTGATTACAATTCTTTTTGCTTTCTTCCGTAATACAGAAATAACCTCTTCAATATCATCCCTTAAGAATGGCTCTCCGCCTGTGACATTGGCAAATTCAAGAGAGGGAAGTTTCTCTAAGAGCGATGGCTTGAATTCCTCTTCCCTTTTTGTGGGATGCTTCCAGACATTACACATATAACATTTATTCGGACACCGGTACGTTGTAATTATCGCTGCTTCCATGATATCTCACTTTCTATTTCTCTTCCCTTACAGGGATTTTTCAGGATACCTATCGGTCATTTTTAATCTCATAATATCGTGAAACTTGAATACATATTCATTTTCAATCTGATCATGGTTAAATCTTTTTTTTGCTCTCTCAGCTATTTGATCTCTGTGATAAATATTAGTATGTAAACATGTGTTTACAATATCCGCAAAATACTTTGGATCATTGGTATTTACAACTTCGCCATCTTCGGTATTTTGAATTACATAGTTCATAATATTATTCACAGGTAAAGTCACTATGGGTGTTCCACAGAGTAAGGATTCAATGACAACATTACCCAATCCCTCATTATGTGAAGCAAACCAAAATAAATGTGAGTTCTTATACAAAGCAACCAATTCTCTCCTATCGTCTATTCTGCCCAAAAATGAAATTTTGATCCTGCCGTTTGTTTCCTGAGTAATCGTTTCCGATAAAGATGTAATTTCACGGAAATACTCCTCATCAGGGTGTGGCCCTACGATGAGTAATTGAATTTTTCCTTTCAGATAGAATGCTGCATTTAAGAGAAATTCAAGATTCTTTCTTCGTATGATAACCCCAACCCACAATATCCTGCGGGCAGAAAAGTCTAAATATCGTGAAGCAATATTCGTATCGTTCTCCTCATGTAAGCTATCCAGATAGATTGGATTAAATCTGCACCAGATTTTATCTGCCGGTAAACCATAGGCTGTGCATGCATCTTTTAACGGTGGAGATATCACGATAACTAACCTGGCATAGTGAAATGGAAATAAGAAAAAATATTTTAAAAGAGGGAGTTTCGTTTTCTGAAGCGTTAAAGGATCATCCATACCTAACGAAACAATCTCCTTTACCAGAGGCTTTTTCACGAAAAAGGCATACCAACCTATTAAACTAGAGAGCCAACTTGAATCAACGGTATGAATGATGTCGACTTCAGACTGAAGTTTTAAAAAAGATATCGTAGTTTTAAAAAAAATTCGTAAAACAAACATAGTCTTCAGGAACTTTTTTCCTATCTGCGTTTGCCTTCCGGCATATTTATTACAACCAATGTAGATAATCTCTATACCATCATACGTTCTTGTTTTCTTCTCGGTTTTATGTATGCTATTCGTAATAACATAGACTTTGTTTACTCCTTTTTTCCGCAAGTTAGAGTACAATCTGTGAATTCTTAAACCCGCCCCGGTAAAGTCCGGCGGATACATTAAAATTCCAATTAAAACATTCATTTTTAAATTTTTAATAAACCTTTTTTTTAAGTCTTCCCTGTTTTTATCGACAAATGAGAATGAAGTCTTTTCGTATGTATTTCCTGAATTTCCTGAATATACAATCGAATATGACACTTTTGCTCTGCCAAGGTATAATTCATAATTGTGTCAGAAAAACGTCATGCTACAGATTGTTTTCCTGTAGATGAGCATTGAATTGTGTCAAGAGAATAAAAGGAAGAAACGCAAATACCGAACCAAGACATAGCTTTTGCAGGATGGATATGAGAATACGGAGAAAAGAAGTATCTCAAGAGGAATTTTGTATTGTCTTTTTTTGATTTAGATCTCTTATACACGCAAAAATAGACAGAGGTAAAACCATGCGAATGATCAGAACATGTGACATGACACAGAAGTGTGATGCAACAAAAGTGAGACAAGATACATGAGGGAAAAGATACATGTATTTACTCAAAATACTGTTAGATTCTAGTAAGGAAGAACATTGATATATAGGAATTTCAATTCTGTAGGGCAACCCTTTAGGGTTGCTACCCCGGTGCATATATTCTACGGGGAGGCAAAGCTGAAGCCTTGCCCTCTACATCTTATGAAGAGGTAAAAGTTGCCGAAGGTTTATCTTAATTTTGCACCATATTCTGAGTAAGTATGAGATGTCAATACTGTGTCGTTTTAAGGAATATGATAATTTCGGAATCAGATTATTTGGCAAATGAAGAGGGGGAGAAAACTAAGCTTACTACAACAGAGGAAACGTTACTACTATCCCGGTTGGGTTAAGGCAAACCACTTGTTACACAAGCAATGGTTCTCCTCATCGGTTTTTTCTTATTACCGATTGATAGATTTTCATAAGTTCTTGATAATATTTTTCAGCATTTAATTCCCGTTCTACAAATAGTCTTGCATTTTCTCCCATGTGTATAATTCTATCAGAACTCTCCAGCATGGCCGTAATCTTTTCGACAAGGTCATCGACATTCCCGGATTCAAAAGTTAATCCTGTAACATTGTTTTGAACCAATTCCGGTATGCCGCCAATCCTGGCTCCAATTACCGGTTTACCCAAAGCAAATGCCTCTAAAACCGATATGGGATTATTTTCATACCATTCTGAGGGAAGAACAACAACAGTGCTTTTTTTGATTTCATGATAAAGCGATTGCCCCCTCATATACCCAAAAAATTGAACATGGTTAAGCTCTTCAGCATTTTTTTTAAGCACGTTTTTAAGAGGTCCTTCCCCTATAATTTTAACCTTTATCCTGATTCCTTCTTTTGTTTGTAAAATTTTCACTGCTTTCATGAGCGTGAATAACCCTTTTTCAGGTGAAAGTCTTCCGAAATAAACTAAAGACTTTTCTTTCCTGCTTCCGTTGCCTTCTGGTTCGCTCCTGACATCCTCAAAATTCATTACAAAATTTGACAAATGAATAATAGGTTTTTTAAATCCCATTTCCTGTAACTTATTTTTAAGAAACAGGCTTGGAGAAATAAAAACGTCTACGGCGCCATATATATCAAGAAGTGTATGGTGTAGGTACATCTCTACCGCAGCAAGAACACTTTTTGTGCGTGAATTTTTTATGCAGCGTTTGCGAATTGCACTGAAATATCTTCCTCCGTTACAATCCTCGCAAACCTTCTCATCAGCCATGAGTGAGTACGAGCCACATACCATTTTATAATCATGGAGTGTCATAACAATAGGTATCTTCCTGCTTCTCAATTCATGAAGGATCGATGGAGAAATTTGATGATGGATATTATGTAAGTGAGCAATATCTGCCGGATATTGATCCAACATGCGGGAAATGCGCTTCTTTGCCTCAAAAGAATACAAAATACGGAATGCTATTTTGAGCTGACTCATGGGATTGCCATCGTCTGTGTTTAAATCTACATCAGGCATAAAATACTTTGAAGTCTCACACGGTATATTTTCCGGATGAGACATAGAAAAAAATTTTACGGTATGCCCATGTTTTTCCAAGATGTCTGCTGTCCCAAAATAGACTCTTTCACTTCCACCGCGTAAGTAGTGAAATTTATTAACCTGGAGGATATTCATTTTTATTGCCTTACTCTGAAAAATTAACTCTGGGTTTATTCCCGGTTACCTTTTTTATAAGAAGGAAAGTCCATGGCCGGATCTCCTGTAACATAGACTCCGCTTCCATTAGCAGAAAGATAAACCTCGTGTGGCGGAGATGGATTCACATTGATATTGAAGGCGCGGAGCACCGGCAAACCGTTATTGATATTTTCCCATGTCTTTCCCCCATTTACACTCCTGAAAACTCCCTCTCCCGAGCTCTCATCGTGGTATTGATGATCATTAGAAGCAGCATAAATTACTGAAGGAACAGAAGGCACTATTGCTACGGACTCAATTCTTGTTGGACCTGATAAAATTTGTGTCCATGTCTTACCGCCATTTGAACTCTTATAAACGCCTCCAGGACCATTTTTACTCCTCACCACTCCTGCGTAGAGATGTTCAGGTTGGTGAGGGTCTATAGCAAGAGAAGCTATTCGCAAGGAATTCTTATGGGTTTTAACCCAGGAATTTCCATCATCGTCACTCTTATACAACCCATCATCTGTTGCGGCATAGAGGGCGCTTTTTTTCTCCGGGTGGTAGGCAAGTTTCTGGACTCTTATTTCACGAGGTAAACCAGTATCCTTTTTTATCCAGCTTATGCCTTTGTCTTCGCTCTTATAAACACCTGGTTTACCACCAATAAAGATTTTTTCTGTATGATAAGGGTTGATTAAGATAGTATTGAACAGGGTGTTATCGGGAAGTCCTTCAGTCCTTTGAACCCAGGTATTTCCATAATCAGAACTGGTCGCAAAACCGGTAATTTTAAGTCCTTTTGCATTGATAACATGAACGATATTAGGTTTTTTGGGATCTACAGCGACATCAAAGATATCATCTTTATACTTCATACCCTTTACGGAAGCATACCAACTTTTTCCATTATCATCGCTTATAACCAAGCCATGATCTGCGGTGCCGACATATAAATGGTTATGATCTTTTGAATCTATACCTACAACGCGTGTATGGCCAAACACATTTATACCTCTGTGAGTCCATCTGCCCGGGGAAACTTCTTTTGAAATTAATTGCTTCCAGGTTGCTCCTCCATTATCGGACCGGTAAATATATCTTGATGTTCCAATATATATCCTCTCGCTATTCCCTGGATCTAAAGCAATTGCATTCACTTTCCGGCTTAATTCCAACCATGCTATTTCAACGTTACCTTTACCGCCCAACGGTCCATTCCATTTTGTGACCTTAATCCAGGTATCTCCATTATCTACACTCTTATATACACCCCCGCTTTCTCCCCAGGTACTATTTATCGCATACATGACCTTCGTATTCTTTTTATCAATAAGTATTTGTGCATAATTATCGGTATGTTTTGACTTCGTTTTTATAAAATGTAATCCAGAATTCTTTTTCTCCCAGGATTCACCGCCATTGTCAGATTTAAAAACTCCTTCGGGTCCTGCAGCCAGGTAAATCGTATGAGAATCATTTGGGTGCGTTGCAATATACCGTATTGCAGTATTCAGGATATTTCTCCATGTTTTACCGGCATCAAGACTCTTTAACAAACCTGCATTTGTTGCAACATACATGATATTTGTATTTTTATAGTCAATAACCATATGGCGAACCTTCAATTTTTCATCAAGAGAAAAATCAGGAGAGAAGCTCGACTTCCAGGTTTCTCCGTCATCTTTACTCATATAGATATCACTACCCCAACTAATCTTCTTTATGACAGGCCCGCCCTCCGTACTTGGCCGGTAACCGAATCCTAAATACAGGATACGATTATCTTCGGGGTGTAACACAAGAGATCCAATACAGGCAGATAAAGATCCAGACTGTGGTGATCCAATACCTTTCCATACGGACTTCCACGTTACTCCGCCATCAGTTGATTTATGAAAACCTCCTCGTGTCCCAACATACAGTTTCTTTTTGTCTTTTGGATCGATAATCACGGGTGTAGTGATATCATAGTTTTTAATTCCGTTATTTATAGGAAACCAGTTTTCTCCCTGGTCACGGCTATAATAGATACCTCCAATATCTGTGCCTGCATAGACAGAACCATCTTCACTTACTGACAGAGAAGTTATCTGATCAGCATCTCCCGGACCGATCAATTTCCACGTGATCTTTTCATCTGCTGTAAGACAGAACGGGATAATTCCATGAAAAACTATTTCTGCCACGATCAGCATCACAAAAATGACTGCAATGCCTGGATTTCTTCTCCCGAAAAGTCCTTGTGTCAAGGAAAGCAAGCTTTTTATACCAGCACTGCCACTGTTTTTCTGCATCGTAGCTCTCCATAAAAGTGTTTTGTTATCAGGATTTTTCACCTGCCGGAGTCTGTAAAATATTGAGAATAACAGAAGCTATATCTACAATCCTTCCTTTTCCCGTTATACTTTTGGAGTTAAGAATACCGTAAAAGCCATGGTACCTATGCCCACCAGATATTTTCTTATGTGTCGTATTTACTCTGCTAATTTTCGTGTGCAGTGCCCAGTTTACCCCATATGATTCTTCAAGCTCGAAAAGTATGTCCGGGTAGATATCTAAAAAGGGTCCCTGATCAATATCCTCGCGGCGTTTTAACCACACAAATGGCCGTTTCCCCGTTCTTTCATCCTTAAAATCTTGTAACAAGCGTATAACCTCAAGGCGGAAAGCCTCATAATCCATTCCGGTTTGCTTCATATTTTCACGATGAATTGTTATGCCTCCGTAGGGATTGGTACCTGCAAAGACTGAAGTACTGGCAAGGCTTGTGGTATTATTCGTAATAAAGGTAGATTTTTTTAGCGCCTTACGATTCGGAATATACCTTGTAATGGCAAACATGAAATCTTCCAGGTTAAGGTGGTAGACTGCCTCTAATGTCTCCAGCTTAGCCTTCTCTACCAGATACTTTAGATCCAAATATTTACAACGGCCTACTCTCGATTTTACATATCCTGCCCTTCGGAGAATTTCGTTAATATTTAATACCTTCGTACACCGTCTTCCATGTCCGTGATCGCTGATTATCATGAGAGCCGTTTGATTATCGAGATTCTCCATAAACCGCCCGATTATCTCATCAAACAATTGGTAAAATTCCTTAATACTCTCACGATAGTTATTTGGGCCGGGGTATGTACAATCTTCAGGGTCTGTATACCGCCAGAGAAAATGTTGTATTCTGTCTAATTGTAAAAAGGTAACAAAGCATAAATCATAAGTATCCTTACGAAAGTGCTCCTTTGAGAAATGGTAAAGCCTTTTAATATCCGCTCTGTTTTTTTCAATAAACTCAGCAAGCTTGTTTTTATTTGGAAAATCGGTAATTCCCCCAATATCTGGCATACACGCCTTTGAAATGATACCTGATGGGTAGGATTGAACATCTCCTTTCATAAACACCGGACCGCTAATCATGACACCATTGACAGGCCAAACAGGGTACGCAAGAAAAGGATTAACCACGCAAACTTTTTTCCCCGCTTTACCTGCAAAATCCCAGAAGGTTTTGCCGATCATGTTAGAGATATTGATATGAGTACTGCCATTATCAAGGTAGCTGACATGTTCCATGATACCGTGTTGAGCCGGGGTCTTTCCGGTAAAGATGGTTGCCCATGCCGAGACAGAGTCGGGCGGAAAAACTGATTCTATCTTACCGGCATACCCCTCACCCATGATCTTTCTGAATGATGGCAGTTCATTTTGCCATGTATGAATGAGATCAGGATCTAGCCCGTCTATACCAATAACTATTACCTTAGCCATTGATAACTCCTTGCTCCTTTAAAAAAGTCATCGTATGCTTTGTTATCTGGTGTGCAACCATATCAAAGGAGTTATTGGCATCAATAAGAGTAGCATTGGGTAAATGACGGTAATAGCGGTACAGTTCGTGCCTTTCCATCAAATATTCCAGCCTTGTACCATCCTGTTTTCTCTGATAGCCCTTTTCTGGCTCTACATCTAAAATAAAAAGTAAATCAGGCAAAGGGAATAATCGGGTTAAAACTAACCGGAAAATATGTTTCAACCCTTCCGCTTTTTTACCCATATTCACCGCCTGGTCTACCATAAAGTCGAATAAGTATCGATCGCATATTACGACGGTGTTTTTATTCATGAGACCAAATACCCTTCGCTTCGCCTGAAAATAATAGTCAAATAGCGCTATATTCAACCATAACCACAAGACAATGGGATTCCGCAAAAATCTCCGTTTTTTCTTTTGAAGATTTGAAATATTTGATGCCATTGCTTCAGGTGTAGTACGTGATCCTTTAAACCTCCTGATAAAGGGTTTCAACAGGTATGGTTCCCAGCGACTCCAGGTATACACTGCAGCGATTCCTGATGCGTTAAGATGCTTTTGCAGCAATTGGGCCTGAGAGCTTTTACCAGAGCCGTCAATACCGATAAAACATATGAATAAATATTGTCTGGCCATTATAGTACCCTGCACTTTCCCAAAAGTTGATTTGCTACGTTCTTCCAGGAAAATCTTTCTACCCTTTCTCTGGTTTTTGAAATATGATTCCGCATATTTTGCAGTTCATTCTTTAGCTCTTCAGGGGTAGTAAAATACCGGAAATCATCTGAAGCAGGAAAATTCTCCGGCAAGCTTCCGAACGGAGTAGTCAACACCGGTAAATTACAGGCAATTGCCTCAAGCACAGATATAGGGAACTCCATAGCGCCGCTTCTTTCTCTTACGTTAAACACGTAACAATCGGCGAGTTGATAGAGTTCCTGGTTTTCAGGTACAAATGTATCGATAATCAGAATCCCCGCCTGGCGTAATTCTCTTTTTAATTCATCTTCCTGCGGGGTTGATGTACTGCCAACAAGAAGCACCTGCATTTCCGGTTGATCGATAAGGCTGAGAAACATCTTTACATTCCGCGATGCGCGAATATGACCGACGTGTAAAACAATATATTTATCTTGAGGAACTTGATACTTTTCCCGTAAAGTATATTTCGTTTCAGGAGAAGCAGGAGTAAATTTTTCAATATCAACCCCTGCGGACAGTAAGTGTGTATTAATTCCAATCTTTTTAAATATATCAGACATAAGGGTTGAAGGAACAAAGAGTGTATTGGGATTAATAAACGTAATAATCCTTTGTGTTAAAGATGAATATTCCCTGTTTTGTAAGGCAACCATAGCGGTTCCAGCACCTTTTGAAATAAAGCGAAGGATCCGGTACCGTATAAAACTGTGAAGTGTTGCTGATGCTTCGGGAATATAAAAAATGAAATCAGGTTTCTGGCGGTTTATCTCCTTACGTAATTTTTTTGAATACAGCATCTTGCTTATTGCGGTAGGCTGGATAAGGCCATTCTCATCCCCACAAGGCCCTAATCCAATACAATCCACATGATGCTTAATCCCCTTAAGGAGGTTTAAGGCTGTCACCTTCATACCTTCATCATAGGGTGGAACAAACAGTTCAGATAGTAACAGGACTTTTTTCATGGAGGTCTTGCATATCATTTAATTTTTGAGTTACCCCTAAAAAGCAGAAGACATATCCCGTTGTTGTGACAAAAAAGAATATGTTCTGACCAAGAGAAGCAACGACATAGACTGATAATAATACCAGCATAAAGACATTATAAGAACGGGCAGGATATGTCCTGATTTTATGAAAGTAATACTTAAAATTCATGTAAAAGAATAGAAGAAAACAGATCAAGCCTATAGTTCCCGATTCTATGAGAATGCGGAGAAAATCGTTGTGTGGAGGTAATGGATACGTTGTATATTTGACAGCAACATATTCGCTTGTGCCAAGACCGAATCCCAGAAAGTAATGTTTGGGAAATGCGTTCCTCAATAACTGTCCTGCAAGGTCCATCCTGAATACCAAACTGTTTGTTCCATACTTTCTCGGGGTATATAAATCGGAGAAACGTTCGATAATCTGATCATATAATAGCGCTACGCAGAGAATACCCATAAAGAGCAGGTATATTCTCAGCCTTTTCTCTTTTATTGAGTAAATAATCAATCCAATCAAAAAAGCAAACCACGCAGCACGGGTGTAGGTGAGCACAAGAGAGATTGCTGCAAGGAAAAGCAATCCACAGAGTACTACATTGAACTTTTTCGAGGTGGATTTCTGGAAAAAGAGTAAATAGATGAGTACAAATATGATGATACACAAAAACATTGCGTATGGATTCGAAAGGACAAATGTTGAATTAATACGAAGGGTTGTGTCCATACCCTGTTGTACTCCAGTGCCCATAGCATACTGTAAGAAACCATTTCCAATAGGGATTATTGAAGATAAGGCAACGGTAAGAAATATCTTATGTGCATCGCGTTCCTTTTGTACGAGGTGATACGCTAATACGTATATTGCTATAAGGCTGCACAGTTTGAAAAAAAAGGTTACTCCGGTATTAAAATCATCTATATTAATGAAAGAAAGAACCGAGATCAAAAGATAGAAATAGAAGTAGACAGATATACAAGGCTTCCATGATTTTTGTTTATCATTCGACAAAACGATAATTAAGAACAAAATGTAAAGAATACTAAATATCGCCAATAAGTTTACACTTTGACCAATACCATATTTAGAGAGTGGATCAATGAGTGGCCGGATAAAAAGGAGAGCAACAAAAGCTGCAAATGGTTGTATAAAAAAGGTAAGAATAATAGATAAGAAAGCAAAAATTGCCGCATAAAAATATATGGGAATAGAAAGAGAGAAAATATATCCACCAAGGAAGGAGGTAATTAAAGATGCTATGAACATAAGAAAAATTTTAAGACCTGTATGAAGCGAAGTTGTTGTCATGCTCTCCTAATCCGTTCTTATAAGAGTGTATTGTTTTTCAATATAAGATTTGATGGTATTTTATTTCTCTTTCTATAAATACTACCGACTGAACTCAATATCCCTAAAATCCTTGAGATGTTGCATGCATATGAGATACACCAGAGACGGAATATTTTTTCATCTGCATCTATTACACCTCTTTCTCTGGCTGCCTTTCGCAGAGAGGATAAACGCCGTGGGAAAAATAACTTTGCCAGAGAAAAGACAATGCCTGGCAGTGGTTTTTTTGTATTTACAAAAACGCCAAGGAGGCCGGTGCCAACACGAAAATCTTTTTTAAGTAATTCTTTTAAGCGCCGTGTTGGATGATAAACGATTGCCTCGGGGGCATGAGCGAGGATAAAACCAGCTTTTGCGGCCCTGGATGTCCATTGAATATCACCACCGGATGTAACTGAGTCGGGAAATAATCCGATATGTTCAAATAAAAATGATTTTACCAGTAAATTTGCAGTTGTTGCAGCATTCATTCTTTCTATAGATGATTCGGTATGCAGATTCGTTATTGAATCGTACAATTCTGCAGCCGTTTTTTGTTTTGAGTAGATAAATGCAACTCTTCCTCCCGCCAAATCAGCCGATTTGGAAATTAACGTGGTAACTCCTTCTCTCACCCATTGAGGGGTAACCATGCAGTCAGAATCAGTAAAAGCCAGGATCTCATGTTTTGCGTTTTTGATCCCTTTATTCCTTGCAGCATAAGAGCTTTGTATCCTCGTTTCCTCCAATAATGTGACAGGATATCTCCTTATTACTTCTTTTGTTCTGTCGTTTGAGTTGTTATCGACAAGAATAATTTCGAGTAGCTCTTTTGGATAGTCTAAATTAAGTAAAGATGTTATAAGGGTATCAACGTTTTTTTCAGCATTATAAACAGGAACAATGATTGAAACTGTTGGGAAAATAGGTAACTGACTGTTGAACGTTGCAATATCTTCTTTTCGTAGCATATTCATTATTATTTCAGATTTTTACCATGATGTCGTTACTGTTTACGAGCAAAATCGTTTTCTCCAAAGCAAGAAGGTCATCAACACACAAATCCTCATATAAGCATTTCTTTTCCCTGACATATGATCTGCAACAAGATTATTTACAACATCAATATTAAAATAATCTTCCAGATATTCTTTCTGTTTCAGGGTAGAGATTACAAAATTCTCTAAGGTGTTCTTTAGCCATGCTTCATGAATATAATGCTTATAATTATGCCCTAATTTTCCGGCAGTAAACCTGGGAAGTACCCTGCTATAGAAGCGATGCCACAATTTAAACGCTGCCTCATAAGATTGAGAGGTGTCTATTGGTAAACCTGTTATCGTTGTTGGAACTTGTTTAACTTTGGATAAATATTGCGCAATCATCTTCTTATAGATCATCTGGCCTCGCTTCATTTCCACAGGAATACCTTGCACAAAATCAATGAATTCATTATCAGTAAAAGGTTCCAGAACTTCAGAAAATTGCCCCAGAGCTTCAATATGAAATGCAATATATCGCCTCTGTCTTTGATGAAGGTCAACATAAGTACACTTATTCAATATGTTATCCGTGCGTAAGGTGTTAAAACATCTTTTTACAGAGGCAAAACTTTCTCCCCTTACATTTCTATAGATATTTGGTTTTAAGAGTATTGCCAGTTCTCTATCTTTAAAGGTCGTGTTAAAAAATGTATCGTATAATAGCTCAACTGCCTTTTCTGAATCTGTCGATTCCCATAATAATGGAAACAGATGCGCACCTGAAAGACAATCACCGAGAAAGCCGCACATAACAGACTTGCTCTTGTTTTCCTCCAGGAATGAGCAAAGAGCAAAAATCCAAAATGCGAAACAATTTAACCCCTCTAATTCCCAAATACCTTTATCCGCATAGGTTTCTATATACCCATGATCAATGGGAATAAAGGTGTGGCTGTACCCCAAACTTTTAGCAATACTTCTGCCAAATCGAACATCATAACAATGTTTATGCCCGACTGTACAGGTAACTATCTTTGGAAATTTCAAGTATTGCCCTGCCATAGCCGCAAGTGTCCTGGAATCGAAACCACCTGTTATAGGCAAGCACATATTCTCTTTATACCTTTTTCTGACAGCTTCTTTAACTCTTAGCGCATACTCATCTATATAATATTCTTTACTCTTTTTTGTCTCCCCGGTATGAAACTCATAGTCCCAGTAACGATGAAAAGTATTTTGTCCTTCCTGATATGTCATGATACTGGCAGGTGGGAAAACCTTTATATCCTCAAACAAAGTACGATCATCAAGGAGATAGTTTACTGATAAAAAATCAGACAGAGCAACCTCATTAATCTTCTTGTTAAACTGGGGATGCCAGATCAATGATTTATACTCAGAAGCAAACATGAACCTGTCTTTGAAAAGCCAGTAATAGAGCTTTCTAAAACCGTACCTATCATTAATGATTGTCAACCTTTTATAGTCATCTTCCCAAATACTAATCAGGTAAAGCCCGTTAAGGCCACATAAAGACTCAACACCAAATTGAAGGTAAAGTCCCAGCAATATATCGCTTATATTACGAGATGTATCACGGTATCCGCTCTCCAAAAGCATTGTTCTGAGCTTATCCTGATCAAATATTTCTCCAATCACAGTCAGTACCATACCCTTTTGCTCTGAAATGGTTTTTTGATCATTCACAGAGATCGTAGCAACACCGGCGCCTGGCAGGATTGATTTTTGTATCTTATGCCAACTCTTATGCGTCATAAGTTGAGTCATAGTCTGAATACATACTTCTAGGTCTTCTCTGTTTGTTGGTGAGATTATTCCGGCTATACCAGACATCGCTTTACTTTTTACCTTTCTTCTTAAAGATTTTATAGCATACATTCACACCGAAACGACTATTCAGATGAGCTATAATCTTTCGTAAAGCAATTTTGGGATGGCAAATGAGCGGTTATTCAATATGACACCAAGAAAATTAGCCTTCTTTTGTTCCAATGGCGATAATAAGGCTTTTATAACATGGCGACGGGTTTTGCCTTCACTAACAACCAGGGCAACTCCGTCTAAATAAGAAGAAAGGACATAAACATCTTTAACATTTTTCAGGTTTGCATAATCAACGAGAACAATATCGTATTGTTCTTTCACTATATTGATTATATCGAGCATCTTATAGGAATCTAAGGTGGCAATTGAATTGAATGTGGATCTGGTGGCAGGTAAAACCGTTAATTTAGGGCTTATCTGTTTATTTTTTTTATTATTTAAAGGGACTTTTCCTTCCAGTACATTTGCATAACCGGCAACTATATCTTCAGACATCTCAGAATTCACCACAGTATTTGAATTATTGAAAGCTTTGCCGGCAGGCAAAACCGTTAAATTGTGACTTACAGGGTAAGCGGCCTTCTCAAAAGTACTTCTTCCTTCCATGATGTCAATGAGCCCCGGATTATCTGAGATTTTAAATATTTTATGCATAGTGGGAGTTTTTAAGTTAGCATCTATGATAAGTACTTTATGGCCTGCTTTGTTGGATAAGAAATTACCCAGATTAGCGATAATAGTTGTAGAGCCGTCAGAGGGTGAAGAGGCTGTTATCAAAATAGACCTTACATTTTTCTCTTTCATCAATATTTGTACCCGATCGGAAAGGTTGTGATAAAACTGCGCAAGAGGAGTTGTCCGCCTTTTATCCTTAATTAACTTTTTATCTTTAAATCCTTTCCGTGGGAGAGAACCCAAAAGCGGTACATTGAGAAATGTCTCTACATCAAGTGGCGACTTAAGGGTATGATCAATATATTCAAGCCCAAATGTAAGCATAACTCCCACAAATAAACCCATAAAAAGCGCAATAACCATAGTAATACGCTTGCTTATTCCTATTGGTCTGAGAGGGATCTGTGCTTGCTCAATAACCTTAACAGTTGCAGGCCCGATTGCCTCTAAATCGGGAAGTGTATCGCCTGCAAGATTTCTCGTCATCTTATCAATTTCATTTCTCAATTGTATGATAATAGGATGTTTTTTCTCATATTGCAGTTGGAGTTGCGCCAATTGCTGTTCAAGATCAAAAATAATATATGAGCGGCTTACCACATTGGCAATCGTAGCTGCTGCTACAGGATCAAAATCAGTAGCGCCTATGGTAAATATGTTTGTATCTTTTATTGGTTCAACGGTTATGGTAGTTTTTAAATTTTCAACATTCATCCGGAAGGCATACGCCCGCTCTTGTTCAGGTGAAATATGTTTTGATTCCAGTTTCTTCTGCTGGAGTTCCGTCAGCCAGTTGGGCTTTAAATTCACCAGGTATTTGTCTTTTACATGAATTAACCATGCTTTAAACACAGAACAGTAATTTAGTTCATAATCACTCGGGCGCTCGTGGAGCTTAAGCACTTTAACAGCACGTTCAATTACAGGATTTGAGAATACAATCTCATTCTGAGTCATATGTTGATAGCCTTCCAAAACTCTATAATAGGGGCTCTCAAATTGTTTTTCTGCCGAAACTAACATCTTAACCTGAGCTTGGTAAACGGGAGTCTTAAGCTCCTGACCAATTAAGACACTTATCATGATGATCACCAGCGTATTGATGATTACAGTCTTGTGCCCGAATATAATCCTGAGATAGTCTCGTAACGTACTTCCTGAAAAATTCAAATTCATGGTAATCCCCTAAAGAATTCCTTCTAATACAATTACTATATCTTCTGGTTCTATAAGAATATCTTTTCCTATTTGACCGTTTACAGCGCCTTTCATATCAACTTTGATACTTTTATATCCTGATTTGCCCTGTTCTGTCCTGAGTATCTTAACCCTGTCAGGAGAACCATATTTTGCAAAACCGCCGGAAAGAGATATAGCCTTAAGGACTGTAGTATTTTCCTCAAGAATAAATTTACCTGGTTTTAAAACCTCACCATAGACAAAAAAACTATTACTACGCTCTACAATCACTATATCTTCACTTTCAATAGGCATATCTGCATGTAAATGACTCTCTTTTGTGTTTTTTAGATTTATATTGATTTCCTTGTATCCGGGTTTAGTTTTCTGTTTCCTCCTTAGTTTTACATTGCCATAAAGGCCGTCTGGAGTAATACCGCCGGCTGTTGAAATAGCTTTTAATACAGTGATATTATCTTCGAGATCAAACCTTCCCGGGCTTCCGACTTCACCGTACACAAAAAACTTCATGCTCTTATAACTTGATAGGGTTACCGATACTACTGCATACTTTATGTAACCGCCGGAGAGCTTTTTCGATAGTTCCTTTTCTATTTCTGAAAGGCTCATGCCTTTCACATAAAGCACTCCTACATAGGGAAAAGATATTGCCCCATCTGATGCGACATGTGCTACCGTTTTTAGTTCATCATGTCCTAGCACACTTATCTCAAGTACATCGTCTACCCCAACGGTATATTGTTTTGCAGATTCATCAGCATAATTGAATGCCATTGCTATAAACACACTAGAAAATATCAACAAACTTATGAATATGTTTTTCAATTTCTTTACCCCCTCATGAAAGAGTAATTCAAAAATCAAAGCGTGATTAAAACTATTCGGTATTTGATTTTCCAATTTTGATTCTATTTTGCTCCTACTCCAAACAACACTACCGGTAGTGTTTTTAATAATATTTTACAATCAAGCCAGAGCGACCAGTTATCAATATACGTTAAGTCCAGCCGCATCCATTCGTTAAAATCAGTTATTTTATTTCTTCCGCATGCCTGCCAAAGGCATGTTAAACCTGGTCGCATACTGAGCCGTCTTCGTTGCCAGGGCTCATATTTACTTACTTCATTCGGAATGGGAGGCCTTGGGCCCACCAGGCTCATATCACCTTTAAATACACTCCATAATTGTGGTAGTTCATCTATACTAAATTTTCTTAAAAATTTCCCAACCCTCGTTACTCTGGGATCGTTTTTCATTTTAAAGGCAGGGCCTTTCATTTCATTATATTTAAGAAGGTCGTTGAGTTTGCTTTCGGCATCTTCAACCATTGTTCTGAACTTATACATGGTAAATGTTCTGCCATTCAGGCTACATCTTTGCTGTTTAAAAAAGATGTGCCCTCTTGATGTCATTTTTACCGTTATAGCAGCTAACGCAAAAACCGGCGATGATAAGACAAGGGCAGTTGTAGAAATACCTAAGTCAAATAATCGCTTAATAAAAAGATGCAATAATTTATCGGGTGTACTCTCAAAGGTAAGCAAAGGAAGCTTTTCCAAATTACTATATTTTGCCTTTGATAATTTAAGTTCAAATAAATCAAGCGCCACACTTACCTTTAATCCCTCAATCTCACACATAGACATTATCTTTTCAATCTTGCTGAGCCATGAGCGCGGAACAACAAATATAACCTCGTCAACAACACAATTATGAAGAATATCACTTACATCGTTAAAGGATCCGATTACTTTGTATCCACAGATCATCGTGTTTATTTTTGTTGTATCATTATCGACGAGACCGATTATCCTGATTCCCCATTCAGGATGATTGTTAATTAAATTGATAAGATGTTGCGCCCTTACACCTGTTCCAACGATTAAAATATTCCTTGTATTAAAACCTTTTTTCCGTTGATACCGAAAAAATTGTATGAGAGCAATTTTTTCAATACTTATGAACATTACTGCGAAAAGAAATGAGTAAACGATATGGAGTCTGCTAACGGAATTCATTTTTGTGATGAAGATGAAGCTTCCAAAAAGACTACATCCAACAAGAGCTGCTTCGATTACAATAAATAAGACATCTGATATATGTTTGGTTCTGAAGGAGTTATACATTCCAAAGCAGTATAAAAGGACTCCCCAAATAATAAGAAGTATAGGTATAAGGATAAGATAATCACTCATCTGATAATAACCATTAGGATGTTTTCTTAAGTAAAATCCTAAAAAGAAAGTAGCAAAGACTATACACATGTCTGAAAACGTCATCAGGCCTCTGAATATGACATAATGTTCTTTTAACATAGCACTATTTATATGGCACGGTGAAAAACACATTGAAAAAATCTTTTTTAATTACTTGAGAGTGTATATAGAAAAATATATGCCAATATCTCAAGGAATGTGGAAATTGATTATTTTATTTTTAAGAGTAAACTTCTGTACACCTTTAGATCGTAAAAAACATAGAGAAATGAGTGTCATTTATTGTGGCAGGAGAGAATAATGAAAAATAAGATGTTATCCAGGTGGGTTGTTTTCATATGAAGTAAGGATAATTATGGCAGGAAAATAGACAAGGTATAACAATGTCATAAGGATAGACACAGGAAATAGCCTTGCGATAGTATTTTTTTACGGATTTAGATTTACGGATACATGCAGAATAGTATAGATGGTATAATTACAAAACAAGAGATTACCAAAATGAAACACAGAAAACGTGACATGTCACGCTTCTGTGACATGTCACAAAGGCGTGACATGTCACACAGTAAGGAAAAGTAAAAATTTTGAGGATTTTATGGAGAATATTTTAGGAAGAACTTTTTATGCTCAAAGGGTTCACAATCAATAAATAGGTAAATTGATATGTAGAATGGTGCGGACAAACTCCGTTTGTCCGTGATGGAAGATGTTATTTTATCCGGATTCCCACTTGCCTGGGAATGACAAAGGGAATTGGAATTTTGTATATAGAGTCTTTAATTAATTTTTTATTATGTTAAAACTCTGCAATTAATCCTAAGAAAATAGTATTTTTTTCGTATTCAGTAGTCTGAATATTAGAGCTCAAATCTGAATAGGAATAGGTTAGATCCGCACGCAAATTCTTATTTATATCATAAGTTAAGCCTGTTTTTACTCCAAACAGTTCTCTTTGGAAATTTGAAGAAACATATTCACCATCGCCATAAAAAACAGAAAATGCGCATCCAAATCTTTCTAAAATCTGCCGTTCGAAGTTAATTGCTGTCCTCCACTCATTAAAAATATCTGCGGTATAAGCATTGGTACTATTTTTCTTTAAGAATGAAATGCCTGCACTCGTTCTTTCATCTACTTCATACGTAACTGATGCGAAATAAAGCGGTCTGGTGTAGTTTTTATCGTCAAAAGAATCTATGAAATCGACACCAACTCCACCATCAAAATAAAGCTTTTTCGTTATATATTGCCTTATTCCCGTAGTAATGGTGTTTACTAAGGCATCCTCAGCATTTTCAAATTGTCTGTGAAGGATATCGTACGATACAGAGAAACGGGTAGCAGAGCTTAATAAGTAACCTATTTCAAAACCTCCACTATTGAGATATGAAGTTTGTATATCAACCTCAGAAAATGCATTTAGATCATTCATATATCGCACGGTAACAGAAATCTGTCTGCTGATATCTTTTGTATAGTCAATATTGAAACGATTTGTATAATGTTTAAATCTTCCCCCTTCTCTTACAAACTGCTCATCAAAAAAATCATCCCGGAAAAAGAGAGGAGCCTCTGAATAAACAAAGACATTTTTTAAACTCAAGCGATCATTTTCTGAGAATTCATGATTAAAACTAAAATCAATATCTTCAGAGATATTGTTGAATTCACTATTCTTCATAAATGCCTGACTGTGTAAATTACCTATTAATGCAAAACTACTGGCTTTACCGGTGTAGCTTATACCGAATCCGATACTCGCATCCGTTATAAAATCGCCTTCTTCATTCTCATTTTGAAAGGTAACATTATCATCATAGGTCTCACCAACTGATATTCCTGTAAGTTTTATGTTAAAACCTTTATAATCATACGAGAGTGAATCAAGAAAGTTGGTAATTGAGAGAACTGGCTCGTGATAGTCAAAAGAATAAGCATTTGGATGGGCAGCTATGAAAAAAACTGCAAAAAGAACTACGAAGGATCTTGTCTTAAAATATTTTATTAGATTATTCACTTTACCGTATTAGGATATTATAGTTTCCCGATATATACAAAGCTTATACATGATACCTCAAACTACAATTATTCTTAAGTACTTCGCTTCCACAAAAGAGCAAACCTATAAAACCAAATCAAACAGAAAATGACTTGTAAACTATCTAAGCGAACAACCTACTTATCAATCGAATGTGGATTATACATGAACAAAAGGAAATAATGCAAACAGAAAATATTATTTTGTGAAATTGATAAAAACAGGTATATCTTCACGCATTTTTGCAGATGTTTTATCTTTCCGGCCTGATTATATTTTCTCACTCGCAATTTGACCGAGTGCAGCTATGAGTTGATCTATCTCTTCCTCTGTAGTAAAACATCCGGGGCTTATCCTTACGGTTCCATCGGGAAATGTCCCCATCATTTGATGCGCAAAAGGAGCACAATGAAGACCCGGACGCACCGCAATATCGAAAGACTGATCAAGGATGGCTCCAATCTCCGCCGGCTTAAATCCTTTTACATTGAGAGAAAGAATGCCTACTTTCTTCGATATCTCCTGCGTTCCATACAGGATAAAACGCTGATCATCTTTTAGCGCCAGTATGAGTTTATTGATTAATTTTTGTTCATGCATTCTGATGGTATGGATACCTGTGGATGCAATATATTCAATACCGGCCCTCAGACCTGCTATACCCACCGTATTGGGTGTCCCACTCTCGAGTTTGAACGGTAACTCTTCCGGTTGCGATAATGATGCAGGCTCAAAACCTGTACCGCCTTCCCGCCAGGGGTCAAGCGTTAATCGCTCTCCTACATACAATCCGCCAGTCCCTGTTGGTCCTAACGTACCTTTGTGTCCTGTAAAGGCAAGCATGTCAATGGCATACTTATTAACATCGATTTCACATACCCCCGCCGTTTGAGCAGCATCTACCATAAACAAAATATCATGTTCTCTTGCAATGCAGCCAATTTCCTTAATTGGTTGAATCGTACCCAGAACATTAGGAGCATGCGCCATAACGATTAATCGGGTTTTGGACGTAATAGCAGCCTTGATATCATTTGGATCAATAAGACCTTCCGGAGAATTTTTAACCTTGGTTATTGTGATGATGCCCTTTTTCTCAAGACTATAAAGAGACCGGGATACAGCATTATGTTCAAGATGAGTTGTAATGGCATGGTCGCCCGTTTTGAGTAATCCTTTAATTCCCATATTTATCGCATCAGTGGCATTAAACGTAAAAACAAATCGCCGCAAATCCTTGATACCAAATAATCGCGCAACAACATCGCGTGTATCCTCAATTTCTTTTTCTGCCGCCACTGCCATCCTGTGGCCTGAGCGGCCAGGGTTCGCTCCTAAGGTCCGATAGAATGTGTCCATTGTCTTATAAACAATTTCCGGTTTTGGAAATGTTGTTGCTGCATTATCGAGATAGATCATAATGTATTACATTCCTATATATTTTGCGTAAAGCCCTTTTGCCAGAGACACATCATTTGTGCCAGAAATAATTGAGCGTCCATCAGGAAATATTGTTATATCATATTTCTCTGTCTTTAACCGTAATAAAAAGTTATTAAAAGAGACCGTTCCTACTTTTTCAAGTCGTGCTGCAAGCTGCGTTAAATCTAATTTTGATCTGTTGGGGTGTAAAATTTGTACGGCATTTCTGCCACACAAAGAGGTGGTCATTGAATAGCTATCTTTGGACAGGAATTCATAATAATGTTGTTTGCATGTTACACAGTCAGACTTCCTTTTGATCTCCCCGACATGCAATCTTTTTATCTCATTTTGCCAGATGTCTATCTTTAAAAGACCGTTATTTAAGGCATCAAAGTTGTTTGTTAAGATCTTTAATGCTTCTGCTACCTGGATAGAAGCAATAATACTTGCAATGGGCGCAATAATCCCTGCCGTATCGCATGTTTCTGTGGTGCCAAAAGGCGGGATATGTTCAAGCAGACACCGCAAACAGGGCGTTTTTGACGGAACAATATCCATGATTAAACCTACAGACCCGATGCATGCCCCATAAATCCAGGGTATCTCTTTTTTCACACAATAATCATTCATCAGGAACCGTGTTTCAAAATTATCAGTTCCATCAATAACAATATCGGTATTCTCTAAAAGGGATCCTATATTCGATGGATTAAGGTCAGCAACACAGGATTCAATCCGGATATGGGAATTAACTGCTTGAAGTTTTTTTTGTGCGGCGACAGATTTGGGGAGGTTTTTTTTTATATCTTCTTCATCAAATAAGGATTGGCGTTGCAAATTACTTTCTTCAATATAATCACGGTCTACAATTTTCAGGCATCCAATTCCGCTGCGGACAAGAAGGTTTGCTGAGGTGCAGCCTAAGGCGCCGCAACCGATAAGCACGGCAGACTTATCCATAAGTATTTTTTGGCCATGATTGCCTATACCATAAAACATTGTCTGCCGGACATAACGTTCTGACATGCCTTATTTAGTCTTTAATTTCGAAACTACCTAAACAGGATGGATCACCTGCTGCAATAGCTTTTTCTCTCTTATATCTGATCTTACTCTGTATTCCTTCACCAAACCCTGCGATCCATTCATTAATGACAGTACACATGGTTAAAAAATCCGCTCCTGCGTTCTTCCAGTATTGCTCATGAATACAACTTTCGTGATCCCATAAGGTACGTTTGTCAGATTCTGATACTATCTGTGCTCCCCGGTCACAGGGCATCCCATCACTGTGATAATCTCCCATTACCTCAAATGCTTTTGATGTATTGTTGCAATCGGCTCCTGACAGTCCTTTGTTCTTGATGGCTTCTTTACCACAGTTTATTCCGTGTTTATGCGCAGCCTCTGCGGCTACTTTTGCAGCATCATGATATTTGGAACAGAAAGCAGCAATCACAGCAGCTTCTCTCGTCTCCACCTCTATAATAAGGCTTTGGATTCCCTGATGAATTGATTTGTTGGCCAATAATTCTTCAAGCGGTTTGTTAACACTCGATTTTGGATATTTTTTATATACCTGCACAAGAAGGTCGTCCGCTTCTGCACCGTACTTTGATTTAAATGCAGAAATGATAGCAGACTCCCGCGCCTCCGTGGTTTTTATTTTCCCGTACATCCAGTGATGTATGGGACCAAGTACTAAACTCATGTAAAACTCCTTAATAGTAGTATTCTCATAAGGATAAGCCTACCGCAGAGGATAATGCAATACAAGAATTTGTTTTTCTTAAAGAAGCACACAATTCATTTGTTATCTTTTCTATAAAATCTTCCATAACTCTGCGGTAAACTATTAACAAAATAAAACCGAACTATGCAAGTTCCACAGATTCTACTTCAGGGATCTCTTCTTTAAGACGTTCTTCCACACCATACTTTAGCGTCATGAGCGCGCTTGGGCAAGTTCCGCAAGCTCCTTTCAGGCGCACCTTCACAATACCTCCCTCTATATCTACTAATTCAATATCACCACCATCCGCCTGAAGTGCAGGTCTAATATGATTAAGCGCTTCTTCTACTTTTTCTCTCATTGATCAATCTCCTTGATTATGTTATGAAATAGTTAACCTTTTTTCTTACTAATAACTTCATTCAATTCTTTAATAATTACTTCAGGATCAATATCAGGATCAATATTATGCATCGTGGCGCCAAATGAAATGTCTTCCATCTTTGAGCCTGGACATGTAAAACAACCGGAACCGAAATATTTTTTTATAACAGGTTCCGTCTCAGGATATTGCTTAATCACATCCCCAATACTGGTCTTTTTCGTTATCTTCTTTATATTTTCATCCATGACAATTCCTCAATATGAACATTATTTCAGATAATTACGTTCATAGTACGATAGAATCTTAGGTTATCGGACAACCGTGTCTTTGTCAAATAAAAAAAATGCAAAAATTAAGATGATGTTTTAAGATTTTGGTTGATTAATGAATGTTTATCCCTTAAATTATCTAGGAATATGATATCGTTACCACATACTCCTTTTATAATTGTTATAATCCTCTATTTCATATCTTCGGTATGGTCTATAGGATCCATCGTAAAACCGCATGCTTTCAATAGAAAAGTAGTCAAGTGGTCTATGATGATGGGATTCTTTATTCACAGCGGTTTTCTGGTATTCCTGGGTTTTGAATCAAGCAATATCCCGATAACCAATGTATACGAATCCTTCATATCATTACTCTGGTGTATTCTCTTTGTTTACATCAACCTGGATTATCTTTACAGATTACCCTCTCTGGATACTTTTTTAATTCCTGTTGTTACAGCGCTTTCACTATGGGCGCTTACATTTGATGGAGGAAATCTGCTCATTACCGTGCATCTTCAGAACTTTTGGCTTATAGCGCATATTATCCCTATATTTGTAGGATACGCCGCCTTTACCATATCCTTTAGCCTGAGTATCATGTATTTAACACAGCAAAGACAATTAAAACATAAGTTATTTGGCCCTCTTTTCAATAAATTGCCCTCATTGGAAGGAATTGACAAGCTTATGTGGAAAACAATTTCTTTTGGCTTTCCTCTCCTCACCTTAGGACTTGTATTTGGTACTTTTTGGGTAAAAACACAAAATATTTTAGGCGAGATGTGGTATTTGGATTACAAGGTTATTCTTGGTTTGGCAACCTGGCTCATATACGCAGCGTTGCTGCATATGCGCCTTGTCGCATCTTTTCACGGCACAAAGATCGCATGTTTGACTATTGCAGGTTTTTGCCTTGTGCTTTTTACCTTTATCGGTACCTTCTTTATGGGGTCTAAACATGCCTTTCAGAATGTCAACGAACAATCTCATACAAAGATTTTACATATTCAATAAAAAATTAGGCTGCAACCGAAATTCTATATCGTTTCTATTTGACTAAGGATTGGACATGAGTATTTTAGTTGTAGGGTTGAACCATAAATCAGCCCCTGTAGAGGTTAGAGAAAAACTTGCTTTTAATGCTAATAATATTCCCACAGCTTTATCCTGTTTTCTTCAAAAATATCAAAAGGCAGAAGCTGTTATCTTATCGACCTGTAACCGGGTTGAAATATATGTATCCTCTTTAGATGGCGCTATTCAGGCAGAGGATGTCCTTTCATTCCTTGCTGATTTCCACAAGGTTGAGTTACCTGTTTTTTCCCCTTATATGTACCATAACAAGGATGGCCGGGCGGTTAATCATCTTTTCTTTGTCACTACCAGTCTTGATTCTATGGTATTAGGAGAATCACAAATCCTGTCACAGGTTAAAGAAGCTTACACCATAGCGTCTTTGCAGGAATCCACAGGAAAGGTTCTTAATCAGCTATTTCAGCAGGCGCTCAATGTCGCTAAAATCGTGCATACGAAAACTTCTATTGGAAAGAGAAAGGTCTCTATAAGTTCTGTAGCAGTAGAATTTGCCGAAAAAATATTTCAGGATTTTACCGGAAAAATAGTTCTCGTGGTAGGCGCCGGTGAAATGTGCGAACTCCTCATAAAGCATCTGTATGAAGAAGGAGCGCGTACATTCGTGGTTGCAAACCGCACATTTGAACGTGCACAGGAACTTGCTCACACATACCATGGCCAGGCCATTAAATATGAATTACTGGGAGAATACCTCGCAAAGGCTGATATTATTATTAGCTCCACCTCCGCTCCTCACTATGTGATTCATACCCAGCAGATAAAAGAGGCCATTAAACACCGGAGGGGAAATCCTATATTCCTCATAGATATTGCCGTTCCAAGAGATATTGAACCTGATATTGCCAAAATTGACAATGTATATCTCTACAACATTGATGATTTACAATCTGTCGTAAGCCAAAACATCGATGAGCGAACCAGAGAGATAGAAAAATGCCGTAGTATTATTGAAGAGGAAGTAGAACATTTTATGGCAAAGCTTGAGGAAATAAAGATAGAACCTGCAATAACCCTGTTGCGGAATCATTTTCATGCGATCGGCAGGGAAGAGTTAAATCGTTTAAAACCAAAACTGAAAAACATGCAAGATGGAGAATGGGAACAAGTTGTTTATACTATTGAACGTACCATTAATAAACTCCTTCACCACCCGGCAAAGGTAGCAAAACAAGAGGCGAAAAACGGAGGTGGATATCGATATGTGGAAACCATCAAAAAGTTATTTGGAATTTTTCATCATACGGACCATCCTCAACATTAGCGCCGCTACTTCATCAGCGAATGAATCCTCCTGGTATCCAGAAGCGCCTTCTCCATAGGCACAAGGGGCGTGATTTCTATATCGGTAAAGAACGGAAAGAGCGGTAATTTTGAGACGATCTCTTCCATCTCTTCATTGGATTCAGCATCGATTATAGCCGCAGCCCCCCTCTTACCGGCCAATTTCCCACCTGCTATAATCTTGCCACGCCTTTGAAATCGTGAAAAATATTCCCATTCTTTTATCACATATTCCAAAAAGTCTTTTACCGGCAAAGGAGGCATTTGTTTTATTTCAACTTTTAATAAAAATAGCATAGTCTTTACCTTTCAATTTACAATAGGTGCAACAGTACGGTAACGTTTCCTGCAGGAATCAGGACTCCACTCTCTTTCTACATTGCTAAACCACCATCGACACTAATTACATGACCGGTAATGTATTTAGCATGGTCTGATAACAGGAAAATCGCGGCTTTGGCAACATCATCAGGTGTGCCAAATCTTCTTACCGGAATCATCTCAATCATTTTATCCTTATATTCCTGAGGTAAAACTGCCGTCATATCTGTTTCAATAAAGCCGCAGGCTATCGCATTTACCGTAATATTTGCCTTCCCCACCTCTTTGGCAAGGGCCTTGGTAAATCCTATCATACCGGCCTTGGAGGAAGAATAGTTTACCTGACCCGCTATTCCCGTTATTCCGCTTACTGAGGTTATATTCAGGATACTACCGGATTTTTGTTTGATCATCTGGGTAATCACCGATTTAGAAAAATTATAAACACTTTTGAGATTGGTATTGATAACATCGTCCCAATCATTCTCTGCCATTAAAGCGAGGAGTTTATCACGGGTAATACCGGCATTATTTACCAGGAAATCAATCTTTCCAAATCTATCCTTCACTTCTTTTACCATATTCTTAGCGCCTTCAAAACTGGCTGCATTTACCTGGAAAGAAATGGCCTTGGTACCCATCGATTCAATTTCCTTTACCAGAAGATGGGCGGCATCGGTATTTTTATTGTAGTTAAAGGCTATGTTGCAGCCGTTTTTTGCCAGTTCCAATGCGATTGACTTGCCTATACCCCGGGTACCACCTGTAACAATTGCTACGGTATCCTTGAACTCCATAATTACCTCCTTTTGATTAGTCGTTTTTCTTTATAAGGTAAAAAATATGGGAAGCATTTTCAAAAATATGCCTTATTTACCCTTATTCGAAAATTTTAATCGCATCATCTCTGCAAAGAGACCTACCTCATATTCGATACCTTTCAGGATATCGTTCTCTCCCGCAAAGTTGATACATTTCTTCATCTCTTTGAGCGCCCTTGCATCTCGTTCTAACAGCGTTTCTGCCAAAACTACGGCATGGTCTATAACCTCTTTATGAGGTGAAATTTGATTAATGAGACCCCATTCCAAAGCGGTCTCAGCACGGATCATCTTTCCTAAAAACAGCATCTCCTTAGCACGCGCCATACCGATATAACGGGGCAAACGCTGCGTGCCTCCAAGACCGGGAATAATACTCAGTTCAGGCTTTGCCTCTGGCAGGCTGAAAAAGGAAAGTTCAGATGCAATACGCAGGTCACACAGCATAGCAAGCTCTAAACCAGCGCCGATCGTAACTCCGTTTATGGCAGCAATAACAGGCTTTTTACAATTTTCAATCTCCACAAACATCTCATGAGCGCGATGAAACCGTTCATAGTTCTTATCAGCTACAAGACCCGATATCCAGGCGCCAAAGAGCTCATCACGGTCAGCGCCGTCACTAAAGACGCTCCTTAGTTTACTGGCAATAATAATAGCGCCCACCCTTTCATCACCCTCATACTGATCCATCTTATCATAGAGGGCATCCAGAAGCCATGAGCCTATAGAGTTTCGTGGAGGTTTTTTCAGATAAATAATACCGATGGCCTTACCATTATGTGCCCTGATTTCCTCGAATTCAATGTGATCATAACCGGAGTTATCACCACGATTCATGCGGATATCTTTCATTGTCAAAACCCTTATTGTTATCTCTGCTTTTCTGTGTCTATCTGGGGTAAAAATGTGTTATATCTTTAAGGCGACTTCAAAACCTTCGTGAATAGCTTCTAATACAGTGCGAACCTTAACGCAATCACCAATACAATACATCTCCGGAAACTTTCCTTCTATCTGCTTTTGTATATCGTTATAAGGACTGTACCCGACAGCAATAATAACGGTATCGGCCTTGATAAAATAATCTTTTCCGCCCTTTTCATAAACGACGCCTTCCGTTTTTCTGCCATTTTCATTCGTATTTATTATTTCCTTCACCCGCACTTCTGTTATTTCTTTTACCCCCGCATCTTTTAATTCATTGAGAATAACCCATCGTGTGGAAATACCAAATCCGCCACCTATTTTCTTTTTCATTTCCAGAATGGTGACACTCTTATTTCCCCTTGTAGTGTATTCAATGACATCCCTGTCGCTGAGCACCTTGTGTTTTAACAGAAAACAAGCCACATCAGGCCTCATTGTTCCCTGTTTGGCTATGTGCAACGCCACCTCACATCCTACAGTTCCACCGCCAAGTATGACCACGTCCTTTCCCGATAAAACTTTTCCCTCCAATATAGTACTTGCTGTATACACCTGTTTCCCTTTTATACCGGGAAGGTCGGGCATGACAGGATTTCCGCCCGTGGCTACAACTATGGCATCGGGATGTTCCTCCTGTAACGTTTGTAAATCAGCCTCTTTTCCGATTTTTATATGTACCTTAAGCCTGAAAATCTGTTTTTCCAGGTAGGTGATAATATTTTGTATTTCTTCACGTCCCGGAGGAATAAAGGCATACCGTAATTGACCACCCAGGTGTTTTTTCCTCTCATACAAGGTAACCCTGTGTCCCCGTAATGCCAAAACACGGGCAGCTTCCATACCGGCAGGTCCTCCACCTACGACCACCACCTTTTTCGGTTTGCCCGATGGAATTATTTTATATTCACCTTCATGCCCTGCCATTGCATTATACGTACAGGAAACGGATTTAAAATTCAGCAAAGAATCAAAGCAACCCTGATTACAAGCAATGCATGTTCTGATATCATCAAATTGCCCGTTTTTATATTTATTCGGCAGATCAGGATCTACGATGAGTGGTCTGCCAAGGGATACCATGTCTGCCTGCTCATTGTCTAAGATCTCTCCGGCCAAGGTAAGATCGTTTATTCTGACTGAGGCAATTACCGGAACTTTTACGCATGATTTGATCCTTTGTGAAAGAAAGGTGTAAGCCATCCGTGGAATAATCATTGACAGGATAGGCGTTCTGCTTTCATGCCAGCCAGGAGATACGTTAAAGGCATCAGCGCCTGATTGCTCTAACATCCGGGCAATTTCCAGACTCTCATCTATTTTGAGCCCTTCCGCAACAAGATCATCTCCTGACATTCGAAAGATGATGGGGTAGTCCTTCCCAACGGCTTCTTTTATGGCGATTATTATCTCCCTGGCAAAACGAACCCTGTTTTCAAGACTTCCACCATACTCATCATCACGCTTATTAGTAGCCTTTGAAAGGAATTGATTAATGAGGTATCCCATGCCACCGTGAAGCTCCACGGCATCGAAGCCGGCCTTTTTTGCCCTTACGGTTGCGCTGACATAATTACCGATAACCGTTTTAATCTCTGAAACTGTCAGGGCATGAGGTTCCTGTTTGATACTTCTGTGCACCAGGGGAGAGGGAGAAACAGGCTGCATTTTTGTAAAGAAGGATGAGGCGCTGCGGCCACCGTGAAGCAACTGAGCGGCGATACGCACCTGATAATAGGCATGAACAGTATCTGTCAATCTTCGTAATCCCGGAATAAGCTCATCCTTGTCTAATCCAATAATACTCTTCCAAACCTTGCCATTTATTTCCGGATAACAACCGCCTACAACAATGAGGCCGACACCGCCTTTGGCACGATCCTCGTAAAAACGAATAATCCGGTCATTCACTGTACCGTCAGAAGTAAATCCCAAATCCATGGCAGACATGATTATCCTGTTTTTTACTGTCATCTGACCGACAGGTATTTCTTCAAACAGTTTGCTCATAATTTACTTATCACCAAACATGAATTATTTCCATCGTAATCCATGGTGTTTACCATTGCATTTTGAATTTCTTTCCTGACGGGATTCTGCAGGATAAGATTCAGATTAACTTTCGGATCTTTTTCGTTGTGATTGATGATGTGGGGTATTGTGCCGGTATGTATAGACATGACAGCAGAAATAAACTGAGCAGCGCCTGCGGCGCCATAAGATTCACCCATATTCGATTTTATTGCCGAGATAGGAATATCATTGCCCTTTGAGCCATAAAAGGATTGGATTGTCTGTGCTTCAATAGCATCCTGCATCTTGCATCCATTTGCATTTGCGCTGATAAGATCAATAGTTTCTTTCTTAATATCTGCTTCTTCTAAGGCGCTGTACATAGCCCTTTCAACACGGCGCGCCCTTTCCTCTTTCGAATAATTTTTACCACCTACAAAGGCATTTCCAAAGCCTCTTACTTCTGCGTAGATAGGCGCTCCTCTGTCCAGAGCATGCTGAAGCTCTTCGAGAATAACTACATAACTGCCTTCAGACATTACAAAACCATTCCTTTTGTTATCGAAGGGTAAACTAGCCTCCTTTGTGCCATCGAGACCTGATAAGAGACCCCGCAGGTAAAATATGAGATACAGATCGATGGAAATCTGCTCGACTCCGCCCGCAACAATAACTTTGGCCATATCTCGCTGAATTATACCATATGCATTCCCTATCGCATCCGCACTTGATGTGAAACCTGCTGATATAGTCCGTGCAAGTCCTTTTATCTTAAAGGTAACAGAAACGTAGTTAATTGAAGAATTTAATGCAACATCATAGCTGACCATCGGCGATAATTCTGAAGGATTATTTCTGATAATCTCATAGAAATAATCTGTTGTTTCAGAAAAATTGCCTAAAGACGACCCAATAACCACACCTATTTGATCCGATAAAGAACTATCCTGTGGTAACTTTGCATCATCAAGCGCCATCTTCGTGGCCGACCCTAAGAACCTTGTGCCTTTATGTAAGTACTTCAAACCTTTATTGCCAAGATAGATCTCGGGATGAAGGTCTCTAACCTCTCCGCCAAGCTTGCATGTATAGGGTGAGAGATCAAGAGATGTCATTGGCACAATGCCCGATTTTCCCTCTATGAGGTTATTCCAAAAATCCTCTTTGGTAAATCCAAGAGGTGATACAATCCCTATTCCTGTAACTACGACTCTTCGTTTCATACGTATGTAAAGACTATTCTATTTTACTGAATATCGTGGTAGCGTTATTACCACCAAAGGCAAATGAGTTATTTAAAACATGCTGAACGGTTAACTCCCGCGCCCTGTTAGGTAAGTAATCAAGGTCACACTCCGGATCAGGTGTATGGTAATGAATTGTCGGAGGCAATATTCCGTATCGTAATGCAAGACAGCATATAACAGATTCTACAGCGCTTGCTGCACCCATAAGATGGCCTATCATGGATTTTGTAGAACTGCAGGGAATGGTATAAGCATGATCTTTGAACAAGTGTTTTATAGCAATAGTCTCCGCCTTATCATTATGTGGCGTACCCGTACCATGTGCATTGATATAGCCAATATCAGACGGAGAAAGCCTTGCCATTTTTAGCGCATCACCCATACATTTTACAGCACCTTCACCTTCCGGATGAGGCGCTGTCATATGGAATCCATCACAGCTTAATCCATAACCCGCCATTTCAGCAATAATAACCGCCCCCCTTTTCCTGGCAAATTCATAACGTTCCATGATCAAGATACCGGCTCCTTCTCCAATCATGAGTCCTTGCCTGTTTTTATCAAAAGGCTGACAGTGTTCAGGAGCAAGCGCTTTGAGATTATGGAAATGAGTAAATTCCGTTTGAGGGATCATATCCCCTCCACCAACCATTACAACATCTACCTTATTTTCTCTAAGAAGGTCGTAAGCCCATGCAATGGCATGATTACCTGAAGAACAGGCATTCAGTGAGACCATGGCAGGCCCTTCAAAGTGAAAATATTGAGCAAGGATATTCGTAATAGAATTCGGAGGATAAACAGCAGCGACAATCTTATCAAAACCGTTATCTTTTTTTGAGGCATGTAATCGTAAAAGTCTTTCATGAGGTGTTAATTCAGCAGCTAAGGTTCCCATAGCAATACCAAAACGTTCCTTATCAAAACTGCTCTTATCATGCAACAAACCGCTTTCCTGTAACGCCTCCCGGGCTGCATAATAAACATATTTATGGATGGTGTTTTCCTTTATCTGGTTCTCTAATTCAACATCCAGATGAAAATCCTTTACCTCACAAGAACGGTGAACCTTGTACCGGGAGGTATCGAACGACTTCATCTCATTAGCTCCATCGCAGCCATGGATAAAAGATTCCCAACTTTTTTGAACACCTATCCCAACAGGGGTAACCAGTCCTAATCCGGTAATTACTACTTTTGACTTATTTTTTTCAGTAATCAGAAATAATACCTCATTCGTAGGTTGTTAAAATTGTAATTACTCAAGTAAAATAGAAAGGGAAGAAAATATGGGAATTATTCTTTTTCCTTTATACTCGGGAAAGTAATCGTAAACCTCTTTCAGTGCCTCGATAAAAGCGATTATATCAAACTCCCTGCTTCTTGATTTATCCTTTGTGGATGGCATAACCTATGCTCCATTCTTGCCCGTGCGCTATTTTCTGTAATTATGAACTCTACTGGTATATCTATTTTAACTGGTAAAACAACAGAGGTCAACGTATTCACTCATCTCCCGTGGATACGTTGACCTGTTAATTGTTAATATAACGTAAAAAGACCATGAGAATAAGCTTCCATCGTTGACAGGTTTTATGATGGGACCTCAATTGGCGTCAATGATGTTTTTTCCCCTTGTCTTTCCGATTCATTATAGAGCTTCAGGACCCTATCGTAAAATCCCGATACCTGCAATGCTTTTAAATTTTGGATCAGGTGCTGATACACGTTCTGCCAATCTAAATTGACCCTGAATGCAAACATAGCGGCATTCATATTCTTACTCAACACGTCCTTAGCATTCTGGAATCTTTGCCGTAACACCTCCGTAGCATAAATTTTATCATAGAGATATTGAAAGCCATCAATAAGCTCCTGGAGAGACATATTTTTGAGGATATAGGTAAGGTGATGAGATGTATAGTACTTCCAGTCCTCAGGAAAATTTGTCCGAAAAAGTCTATTATCGCTTTTTAATCTATGATAAAGCGGCGTGTTAATAAATGGACATAAAATACCGCACGTCATAATATCTACATGAGAATCCAAGACAAAATCAGCAACTTGCTTAAATGTCTCAGGCGTATCGGCATCGTTTCCGAAAACCATAGTCCCCCATACAGCAAGACCGTGTTTACGGATGTTAGCAATTGCCTCGAAGTACTTCTCTATTGAGATACGCAAATTCACATTCTTATTCATGGTTTTCAGGGCTTCTTCGTTGATAGATTCAATTCCAATAAGCATCCCAACGCATCCACTCCTGACCATATATTCAAGGGTTTCGTCATCTGAGTAAATATTAAGAGAGGTAAAACCAAACCAGTTTTGATAAATACCTCTTTCTACCATACCCTTGAAAAGTGCACGAACACGCTCGTTGGATTTTTTACTATGTCCATAAAAGTTTTCATCCGTTAATATCAGGCCACGATATTGACCCTTAATGGATTCTAATTCATCCAGGACGTCTTCAACAGGCCTTTCCCGATATTTTTTACCCTGAAATTGAGGAACAGAACAAAACTCGCAACTAAACGGGCATCCGGCCGTCGTTATGATGCCTGAATATCTATATTTGTATTTATTCTTCAAATATTCCCTATCGGACCTCAGATCACGATAAAGCTCCATAGGTGTCAGATTACCATCGTATCTCTTTTGAAGAACACCATTTTCAAAATCAGCCAGTATCTTTTCCCAGATTGTTATAGCCTCTCTCGTAACAACACAATCCACATATTTTGCAACCTCTTCCGGATAGCTCGTAGCATGAATTCCGCCCATAATGACAGGTATGCCTTTTTTTTTGCAGGCAGTAGCTATTTGGTAGGCGCGATGAGCCTGATAACTCACCGATGTAATACCCACCAGATCTGCCCCACTGAAAGTAATATTTCCTGCGCTATCAATAGCAAGCTCCTGGGTCTCATCAATAATATCAACCTGCCAATGCCGCGGTGTCAATCTCTTAAGATAACCGAGATTCACCGGCATTTGATTTAGCACAGATACATTTTCCTCCCCAACATTTCCAATCGGATGAGGATTAATCAGTACGAGTTTTTTCATGAAAGTTCCCTCTGGCGTTAGTAAGTATTGTCAAAACTTATCTATAAAAATCACATCGATACCCTTTATACTTTTCCCTGTTTGAGATTTTCACATACTACCCGGCACTAATAATACCTGAGCAATAGCATAATCCCGGCAATGGGATACTGATACGGAAATATTGTTAATATTCTTTTTATTTGCCAGTTCTTTTACACTTCCATAAAGGTTCAAATACGGTTTTCCCATTTCGTCGTTTAACAACTCAATATCTGTCCATTTCATAGCGCCTATCCAGCCTGTCCCTAACGCCTTGAATACAGCCTCTTTGGTAGCAAAACGTGCTGCAAAATGCTGATACTTATTCTTTTTTTGATTACAGTATTCTACTTCTTTTTCCGTATAAATTTTCCTCAGAAAACCCTCATTAGAAGAAAATAATCTCTCAATACGTTTTATTTCTATTATATCAATGCCAATATACATATTTATTTCATGCAACAATGGGAATTATTGTAACTACTTATCATACAAGTATCTGTCACTGAGAAAATGGCATTTTACAAGTTTACAAAATTAATGTCAATGACAATTTCAACTGCTTAAAATTCTCTCGTAGTGCATTCTCTATAATCATGCCGCTCTTCGGGCTTGCATTATTGTTATGGAACCTGACATTCGAACGATAATCTGATCAATGATCGATCCTTGGGCGGGTTCGGGTTTATAACCTGAACCCTCAATTTGGAATATTTCCTTATGTATTTAACCATGAAAACGCTATGAGCTATCGACTATGCAAAATATAGGGGTTCAATTTACAAAATTGAACCCGCAAGGGATTGAAAAGATGTGGGTAAGGATAAGCTTTTTTAAAGGGGGATCAAAGGGGGATTGGATTTCCCCCTTTTCTAAAGGGGGATTATGTTATTCTTCACCGTTTACACATGTTAGCTTGATGCATATGGGGTTCATTCCTCTGTAGAGACGCAAAATCTTGCGTCTCTAAACCTTGCGTCTCTACGTCTTGTGTTCCTCTTAGTGTTTTAAAGATACGGATACAGTTATGCTTTTTAAACAGTCTTACAAGTTTGAATACAGCAAACTCTGTTTCTTCCCGATCGCTTGGCCTCGTAAAGGGCTTTATCTGCCAGGCTTATTATTTCTTCTTTATTAAGTGTGCTATCGGTAAAAGAGCTGACTCCAACACTAATGCTCAACGCCACATTTATATTCCTTTCTTTATCCTCTATAGTATGTCTAGATACGGCTTCCCGTAATCTTTCAGCAAAGTCCGTAGCGCCCTTTATATCTACATCAGGAAGAATAACAAGAAACTCCTCACCTCCATACCGGGAAACTATATCGGTAGAGCGTATCATATTGAGTAAAAAGGAGGAAAAATGTATGAGTACTTTATCTCCAAAGGGATGACCATAAATATCATTGATATTTTTAAAATAATCTATATCGATCATTAAACATGAGAGAGAGTTTTGATATCTTTTTGCCCTGTTGAATTCAATTTCCATTACATGAAAGGTATGACGCCGATTATATAAATTCGTTAAACTATCCTTAATAGAAAGCTCTTGCAATTTCCTGTTAGATTCAAGGAGTTTAGACTCCGTACACTTTCTTTCAGTAATATCCCGGATAATACCGGTAAAAAAATATCGATCATCAACCACGCATGCCGATACAGATAACTCTATGGGAAATTCAATACCATCCTTCTTTAAACCAACTAACTCTATGGTTTGTCCCATAATCCTTGTTAGCCCTGTATTTATGTACTTCGTCATACCTATTTGATATTTTAGCCGATATCGTTCAGGCATAAGGATGGTAATATCGCAACCAATGATTTCTTCCTGATATCCAAACATCTTTTTTGCCGCAGGGTTACAGTAAACAATACACCCTTCCTGATTTGCCGATATAATAGCATCTACAAATGTTTCAACAAGGGCATAATGGTTTACTTCCATCTTCACATGATTTGGCGCTGTATTTAACGCTTTATTCACAACTCTTATTTTTTTATAGTTTTCAATTAGTTTCATTGCATCTTTTATTAATCTTGTTTATTTCTTCAAACAGACACCCGAAACAAGATACCATGCAAAATTATTTTTAATGCTGTATAACATTGCCATCCCATCATAAGCAATGTACTTGCCAGGAAATGCCTTATGTGAAAATTTTTATAAGGATAATGTATAACTATTTAAAATATAACTTATTACAATACATGTATTTAATTTATTGGAGTATCCCTTTTCCATAAAGAGAAATTTTTATTCGTACTTTCTGTATGTTGTTCATACTGTTTTACCTATAAATTATCATAAGTATTCTAAAATAAAATCTTTATATGTATGTTTATCTGTTTTTAAATCATACAACACTGTATGCATAACATACATTTTGCTTTGTCAGATTAACTACTTGTTACATCTCAGTATACCGCCTTAATTCCCTCGGTTGATTTGATATGTCTTTGATATATTTCTCACCAAGATTTACAGCTGCGTCGTATTCTGATTTTTTAAAACATAGTTGACACTCAATATAATTATCTGCCTGCCGCAAATTAGGCAAAACACCGCTTTCATTCATGCGTATTCCTAATTCCGGGGATTGCGTAACTATTTGAAAATTACTCATAAATACTTTAAATTTTTTGATATTGCCACAGTTTGGACATACAAAGAATTTATTGGTTCTCATGTACTATTATCCTCTTTCGAAGGTACTCCAGATTTTAAACTTGTGTTAGGAAATACGACGATACCGAACGTTCTGATCAGACCAGTACACTGTCAATATAATTCATGATAATACGATTTGTATCGGTTCAACTGCATGGGGCTGTGTCATTGCGAGGGGTATTGTCCGAAGCAATCCCTTGGACATTTCAAAAGAGATTGCTTCGGGAAAATACCCCTCGCAATGACATGTTTAAGGTTCCGTATGTTCCCTACATTTGCATACAACCAAAGATCAACTTTCGCTACATTTTGTACTTATCTGTGTTAATCTGTGTCCCGCTATTAGACAACAAAATTATCTCCTCAATAAAACATCGTCGAAAAGTTTTACATTTGAGTACAATTCCTGTTCAAAGGTAAATCCTTTTTCATGAAAAACAGTCAGACAGGCGTTCACCACATTAAAATCGTAAAGAATGCCCTTGTTTCTGGAGATTTCCTCCAGCGCATTATCCAGACCAAAGGTTGACCGGTAAGGACGAGGAAAGGATATCGCCTCTACAACATCGGCCACACTTAAAATCTTGGCTTCCAAAAGTATATCTTTACTTGTCAGACGCATGGGATATCCGGAACCATCAATTCTTTCATGATGCTGAAGCACAATTTGAGCAACAGGGGAAGGAAATTCTATTTCTCTTACTATATCATAGCCTACCCTCGAATGAGCCTTAAGCACATTCAATTCACTCTCGGTAAGCTGCTCAACTTTTCCAAGGATCTCTGCCGGCACAGACACTTTTCCTATATCATGAAGAGCGGCTGCCAAACAGATACTATCAACCCTGTCCTTTAAAAGACCCATCTCCTCTGCTATACATCGGGCAAGCCGGGTTACACGTTTTTGGTGATCCGCCGCAAAAATGTCTTTCGACTCAATCGTAGAGGCAAGAATATGAATAATTATCCTTAAAGACCTCTGTAACTTCTCAATATCTTGTTTGAATTCTGTCTCTATCCGTTTATGATCGTTCATTTCTTCTGTTAATTCTTCATTTATCTTCATGAGTTTTGTTGAATGTTCAACTGCCCGCTTCTCTAAAGATTTGTTAAGTGTTTTCAATTCTTCTTCGCGTTCCTTACGGAGGGTAATATCTCTGGCAATACCAGCAACTCCAATTATATTTCCCCTCTCATCTGTCAAAGGAGAATTCTTATACTCACAGAACACTTTTGTATTTCTAAAATAGATTTCATAGTGGGGGCTCTCCCCCTGAAGCGTTCTTGTATAAGTATCCAGCGCCTTTTTTATATCCTCTTCTTCAAAAAGAGACGTGAATGATTTTCCAAAGAATTCTTCCGGTCTATGTCCTGTCAGCTTCTCAAATACTTTGTTTACAAATACAATATTTCCCTCTGTATCATAGATATACGCAAGGTCATTCAAGCCAGCGAGCAATAGCCTCGCCTGTTCATTTTCAGTCAATGTATGAATAAATTTTGATATCTCCAATCTGAAATCTCCAATTAGTCTTGTAAGCAAAAAACAGACCATTAATGTACAAACGCAAAGAGGAAACAGAGAAAAGAAAAAGACTTTATATCGTTGATTTAAAGCGCTAAATTTTGGCAGAATTTCAATATGGTGTGTACATAAATTTAGCTAACATATAACCTTATGAAATTTCATTTACTGCAGGAAAAGTCTTCCATACCTTTTGTGCTAAAAGATACTAAATCATAAGGCTACATAAGTATGGTTTTTCTAACATGATCGATAATCCAGAATCATGGGTAAGATGACACAACATTCAACCAGAATTGACTCTTAATCTACACGATGAATTTCATCATGAATTCATTATGTATAACACCGGAATAGAATATTCTTATCTCATTTCATAGTAAATAGATAAAGCTATTAACAGACACTTTCAGGATCAGATTATCGTACCTATTTTACCAACATGAAATGTGACATGACACAGGAGTGTCTTGCCACGCACTGTGACATGACACATATGCGTGAGGAAGATAGAGATTAAGGAATGGTTATAAGTCTTGTATTTTTATTTTGTAATCATGAATTTTTCGGTAGATGGTACGTCGGCTCATTCCCAATAAACGGGCTGCCATTGCTTTATTCCACGATGCTTTTTTCAATGCCTGAAGGATGGCCTGAGGCTCATCAATCTTCATATCTTCCAGAAAGGATGTCTTTGTTCCAACAAAGTCCTTAAATGTACTTGGTAAATGATTAACAGTAATGGTCTTTTGGCGGCACAGAATAAACGCATGTTCAAGGGTATGCTCAAGCTCCCTGATATTACCAGGCCATTGATATTCCATGAATATTTTTTGAACATCGGAAGAAACTGCTACAATTTCCTTCATTAACTTCTTATTGAACTTATTTAAAAAATGATTAACCAGGAGTGGTATATCCTCCCTCCGGTCTCTTAATGGTGGCAAATTCACCTCCACTACCTTCAGACGGTAATACAGATCTTCACGGAACTCGCCACGCCGTATTTTTTCCTTTAAATTTTGATTGGTAGCAGCAACAACCCGGACATCCACCCGGATAGGCGTCGAGTCTCCAACCCTCTCAAATTCTCTTTCCTGCAATACCCTTAAGAGCTGTAATTGCATCCTGGGTGATACGTCCCCTATCTCATCTAAAAAGATAGTCCCGCTATTTGCCTTTTGAAACCTGCCGATCCTATCCTGAACAGCGCCGGTAAAAGCGCCTTTCACGTGTCCAAAAAGCTCACTCTCAAGCAAATTCTCTGACAAAGCTGAGCAGTTTACCTTAACAAAGGGCTTATTATTACGCTCGCCTTTATGATGAAGCGCTTCAGCAACTAACTCCTTGCCTGTTCCACTTTCTCCGGTAACCAGAACTGTTGTCTGCACATCTGCCAGATTTTCCATAAGAGAGTACACCAACTGCATCTTTTCGCTTTTTCCTATGATATTATGAAATTGCTGACGCTCTTTCATATCCCGCTCAAGGTCTGCCAGATGTGTCTCATCCCGCACCACTAATATTGCCCCGGAAAACACGCTTTTATTATCCAGAAGCGGATAGGTGGTAACGTTTACAACCTGTTGCGAATGAAATTTATGTTTGCACTCTAAACGATATATTTCTACCGGCTGTTTTTCCTTAATCGTTTCCTCGAGCGCCTTGAGACACTGTCCGTTGCAGAATTTTGATATGGAGCCTAACGGCTGACCGATAGCATCCCGTGATAAATTACAGATGCCTTTTGCAGCTTCATTAATCTCAAGTACAAGCAGTTCCTTATCTACCGTAATAATTGCGTCTTTTACACTACTGAAAATGGCCTCTAAATTTGACCGGTACTTCTCCTTTTCATCGACTAACTCCTTGTGCTGCAATGCTATTTTGGTAATGCGCAACAAGGTTTCCTGGCGCACAGGCTTTGGAATATAATCAAAAGCGCCCAACCTGAGGGCATCGGATGCAGTCTCGATATTGGGGCTTCCCGTTATCATAACAACGGGAGAACTAAAGCTTTTCTTTCTGATTTCTCTCAGGAAATCAATCCCCGTATTATTCTCCAGGATAACATCTGCAAATATTAAATCAAAATTTGAGTCCGAGACTTTTAGTAAAGCTTCATTATAATCTTTGACAACAATTACCTCATATCCCTCATCCTGAAGGAATCTTTCAAAGGTAAAACGAATACTTTCTTCGTCATCGATTACAAGAATTTTTGCCTTCATCAATCCTCCCTGAGATTAAAACAAACTATAGCCAGGATACCAAGCAATAGAAGTAATTTGAGTAATTTATCTCATACCCTTCAACGAGAAATACTTTTACTTTTTCTACACAGCTTATCATAGAAAAAATTGTGCCAATGGTATATAAGGAGCAAAGAATAATTAAATTTTTATTGTGAGATGCCGGTAAATTCTTTCATTTTAAAAATTATACGAAGAAAACATCCCCTCTCCACAGATTCTCATATGAGACCAGTAATACCCCCCGAGTCGTTTTTATCCAAAAGCTATTTTATTGCTGGTATAATTCAAATTTAATCAAATTAAATTGGCACGGGATGGAATAGTCCATATGATACATTAAAAAAACGTGCCATGTCACAAAGATGTGTCACCACGAGGATGTGACATGACACCAAACGATACAACTCGTGGGAAAGAGGAGGAACCATGGTAGATTCAAATTGCTATTTCGTTACCTATAGCATCCAATAGATGGAACCGGACAAAATATGGTGCAAGTTGAGTCTTTGGTTGTATGTTGGTATAGGGGAACGTTACGAAATCCCTAAAAAGGTCATTGCGAGGGTCTTTTCCGAAGCAATCCTTTGTATGTTTCAGAAGAGATTGCTTCGGACAATACCCTCGCAATGACTAGCGGGATAATCTTTCCCCTTGCGGGTTCAATTTTGCAAATTGAACCCCTATATTTTGCATGGTCGATAGCTCATATAGATAAAGATTTTGATCAGCTTATCGATTCGATGTCAAGCCCATCATTACCCATATCTTTGTTCTTTGGGGTGGCATGGACAAACCTCATACCGTTAGGCTTTAAGCGGAAAGGTTTGTCCATGCTGGATAGAGAATTTTGTAGGAAAAGAAGCAACTTCCCGGCAGTAACGGTACTCCATAAAACCTGTTTTCTGAGAAATTGATCTCATCCCTCATTTTCGATGGAGATAACATTTATACTATGAGTCCCTCATCTTTATCTTGTAATTATGGATTTTCCGGTAAATGGTTCTTCGGCTCATACCGAGCAGATGAGCAGCCATGACCTTATTCCATGAGGTCTTTTTCAGCGCCTGAAGAATTGCCTTTGGTTCATCAACTCTCATATCTCCAAGGAAAGAAATTTTTTGCCCGAGAAATTCCTTTAAATCAGGCGGAAGATGATTAACGGTTATGGTATCCTGGTGGCAAAGGACAAAGGCATGCTCTATGACATGTTCCAGCTCCCTGACATTGCCAGGCCATTGATATTCCATAAATATTTTTTGAACATCGGAAGAAATACCGGTAATCTCTTTATTTAATTTTTTATTGAACTTATTTAAAAAGAAATTTACCAGCAGCGGTATATCCTCCCGTCGGTCTCTTAATGGTGGCAAGGTTATTTCAACAACCTTGAGACGATAGTAAAGATCTTTCCGGAATTCACCGCGCTCGATTTTTTCCTTCAGGTTCTGGTTTGTAGCAGCAATGACGCGAACATCCACTTTAATGGGAGTTGAATCGCCAACTTTTTCAAACTCTCTTTCCTGTAATACCCTTAAGAGCTGCAGTTGCGTCCGGGGTGTAATATCGCCTATTTCATCTAAAAAAATGGTTCCGCCATCTGCCTTCTCAAACCTGCCAACTCTATTACTGACAGCGCCGGTAAAAGCGCCTTTCACGTGTCCAAAAAGCTCACTCTCGAGCAAATTCTCTGACAAAGCTGAACAGTTTACCCTCACAAAGGGTTTCTTATCCCTTCCCCCCTTATAATGGAGCGCTTCAGCAACTAACTCCTTGCCAGTTCCGCTTTCTCCCGTAATGAGGACGGTTGTCTGAACATCCGATAAGTTTTCTATGAGGGAATAAATCATTTGCATTTTATCACTCTTGCCTACGATATTATGTAACTGTTGACGTTCCTTCATATCCCGCTCAAGATCTACCAGATGCGTCTCGTCTCTTATTACCAGCACTGCCCCGGCAAATATACTTTTATTGTGCAGGAGAGGATATGTCGTAACATTTACCACCTGGTGCGGACGAAGCTCATGTTTACACTCCAGGCGATATATTTCTACCGGTTGTTTTGTTTGAATGGTTTTCTCAAGCGCATGGAGACACTCTTCATTGCAATATTTCGGAAAAGAAGCGAAGTGCTTTCCAATTGCGTTGCGGGATAAATTGCACATGCCTTTTGTTGCCTCGTTAACCTCAACCACAATCAATTCCTTATCTACGGTAACAATTGCATCTTTTACACTACTAAAGATTGCCTCCAGGTTTGATCGATATCGTTCCTTTTCGTCCACCAATAGTTTGTGCTGTAATGCCTTCTCGGTAACGTGCAGGAGGGTTTCCTGCCGCACCGGTTTGAGAACGTAGTCAAAGGCGCCTAATCTCAGCGCATCTAAGGATGTTTCGATATTAGGAGCCCCGGTAATCATAACAACCGGACATGCAAGTTTTTTTTCCTTAACTTTTTTTAGAATATCGATTCCGGTTTTACCTTCCAGGATAATATCAGCAAAAATTAAATCAAAATCAGAGGCGCCAATCATGTTTATTGCCTCATGGTAATTGCTGGCAGTTTTTACATCATACCCCTCGTCCGAAAGAAAACTCTCAAAGGTAAATCTGATGTTTTCTTCGTCATCGATAATAAGAATTTTAGCCTTCATATCATCCCCCTCCCTTCTAAAAACCTTTGAAGGTAAGTTTGATGTCTGATCTCTCTCATAGAAATTTTAAAATTAACCATTTCCTTCTCCAGTAAATCCAATAAAAATAATCCACTATTCGTAGTGTTAATTATACACTATTTATTTACTTTTTTATACCCTAAATATTTATAACAGAATCATTTCTATGGTGGTAGAACAAGTATCAATTTGATTAAGTTCCCTTATAATAACACAAACTACTCCATAATCAAATCAAAACTATCGTAATATGATATAACCAAGGTACTTAAATAATCTATTAAAAAAAATTATTAAAATTCTTGCCTGGAATCGATGGATTGTAGGGCAACCCTTTACAGTCTGTCCGAGAATTCAATCGACCCACAAATGCCATACTAAATATTGTTATCATGCTAATATTTTGTCAACATAGAGTATAGGATTTGTCATGTGAAAGCATTCTCGGACAGCCTGTTTAGGAGTGCTTGCCCCTGTGGCGGGTATTCAAGCGGGGGTGCGCAAGGCTAAAGAGCCTGTGCAAAAAGTCCTAAGCAGGGTCATATACAGTATAGTGTATTGTGACTAAAAATAGTCATACTTTTTGCACAAGCTCTAACGCCTTGCCCTACATCGGCTATATTCCATAAGCATCAAGCTAACATGTGGAAACGGTGAAGAATAACATAATCCCCCTTTAAAAAAGGGGGAAATATATGGGTGTTTTAGAAAAGGAGGAAATCCCTCGTTCCCCTCTTTTCTAAACTCATCCTTCGTTCTCCCCTTTTCTAAACTCATCCTTCGTTCTCCCCTTTTCTAAACTCATCCTTCGTTCCCCCCTTTTCTAAACTTATCCTTCGTTCCCCCCTTTTCTAAACTTATCCTTCGTTCCCCCCTTTTTTAAAGGGGGGTTAGGGGGGATTAGAGGGGAACATGGACGCACCTTGCTCTTTTTCCAGGGGGATACCTCCTTTTTTATGGAATACTATTCTTGGCTTGATGCATATGGGCTATATCCCTGCCAGGGCGTATAATTACCTTAATAATTAAGACGTAGGGCAAGGCGTTACAGGCTGTCCGAGAATTACTTTGAGCACTAGATGCTATACTATATATTGACCGATTGTATTAATATTAGACAATAAATAGTATATGTTTAAAGTTGCCAATGAATTCTCGGACAGCCTGGTTAGCCTTGCCCCGGGAGCAATCTGGATATACCACAATAGGCTTTCTCGTATTTGTCATTGCGAGGGGTTTTTTCCCGAAGCAATCTCTTCTGAACTATTCAAGAGATTGCTTCGGACAATACCCTCGCAATGACAAGATAATACCTAAGAGAAATGCTTAACGTCCTGATTCAATCGCGGACGATTGAGCCAGCCGTTGTATCATGAATCATCTTGACAGTGTAATAGTTTTATACCGTATTTGGGTAGTTACCCGGTTTTCACCATTACCGGAAAAATAATTGCAACTTTGGTAAACTCACCTTCGATACTCTCGATGGTAAGTTTACCATGATGATCTTGTATAATACTCTGACTAATGCTTAATCCCAAACCTGTTCCCTTGCCACGGGGCTTTGTGGTAAAAAACGGGTCCATTATCTTGTCTCGTATCTCAGCAGGTATACCCATGCCATGATCATAGAAGGTGATTTTTACATACTGTTGATTATCTATAGTCATCTCTCCACCTAAGACCTCGAGGATTTTGTTATCATGTGCCTCCGGATATTTTTGATTTAAGGCATATCGTGCATTACTTATGGCATTCAAAAATACCTGCTGTAGTTGTTGGGGGTCTGCAACTATTTCGGGTAATCTTTGAGGGATATCCAATTTTATCCTGATACCCTCTTGCCGCAACTGTGCCTTTGTCAGGATAAGGGTGTCAGATAATATTTCATGAACACTGATAATACTCTTTTTCTCTTTTTTATCACTGATCCTGGCAAAAGAAAGAAGGCTTTGAACGATGCTTGCTATGCGGTCGCCTTCCCTGATAATCCGGTTTGCTATATCTTTTTCCTTGCTTCCCTCATTGCTTTTATTACACAGTATCTGGGCGTAGTTGATAACACCGGTTATGGGATTATTCACTTCATGAGCAACACTTGCCGCCAGTTCACCCAATGATACCAGGTGTCTGGAGCGTATAGCCTCCTTCTCCATAGCTATCTTTTCCGTGATATCCCAGAAAATACCCAATATACCGATGATAGCGCCCCTTTCATCTTTCACAGGAGTTTTCACGGTATGTACAATATATTCCTGCCCATCTTTGACGTATTTTTCCTCAATCTCCTCAGCTTTCCCTGATTCCATAATTCTCTTGTCATCTGCCCGGTATTTTTCAGCAAGCGCCTTCGGAAAGAAATCATAATCCGTCTTTCCCCGAATTTCATACGGTTTGATACGTATATCCCCGGCATAATTCTCATTACAGGATATATACATTGAGTCTTTATTTTTATAAAAGATTTTCTGGGGAAGATTCTCCAGAAGCAACCGGTACTTGCTCTCACTCGTACGCAGCGCTTCTTCAAATAGTTTATGCTCTGCAATTTTCACACGAAGTTCTTCGTTTGATTTTATCAGCGCCAATGTCTTTTCTATTACCCGTTGCTCCAGAGATTTGTTGAGGATTTTCAGCTCTTCTTCAATTTGCTTTTGTTTTGTAATATCCCGCCAGATACTAATTATAGTACCAGCTTCTTCGGCGTCGACTTTCTCCATAAGAGAGGCATTGACGCTTAAGTATTTTATCCCCTCGTGTGTCATCAGGGTAAATTCTGTATCATGACATAAGCCTTCACTATGGACCCGGCTCTCCATTTCAGCCCAGCGTTTGAGACTATTGGCGCCAAGTTGTTCTAACCAGAAGAACAGATATGTTTCGATAACCTCACGATGTTGCCGTCTAAAGAAATCACAGAACGCCTCATTGACAACAATGATATTATGCGCTGCATTGGTAATCACAATGCCATCACTTGATGCCCGCAGCAGCTTCTCAAAAAATTTAATCGTATGCTGGGTAAGCTCTCTGTTCTTTTTTTTATCTTGTCCAATCATGAAATTTTCCACCGTATGAATTTTTACCCTTCGGTTCTCATACGCGAGGCAAACCTTTCGGTTTGTCGATAGGGTATTAAGAGCCATTACCCTATGCTAAGGGAATTATAGATAACTTAAGGAGAAATGCTCCATTGTTATTCTTTTACTCTTTACGTTTTAATTAGGCCTTCGGTTACTTTTTTATAACACCGGCGTAGGGGCGAACCTTGTGTTCGCCCTTGTCCTGTATGATTCAAAATATTTATATGTGTTTCCATTTGGGCGAACACAAGGTTCGCCCCTACCTATAATCCAACAGTATTTTGAGTAATTCAGGTATTTGGGCTTTTTGCAAGGCTGAAGCCTTGCCCTGCTTTACGGCCCTCCAGCGGGTTCAGGTTTGCAACCTGAACCCATGTTTTAACAGCACTCTGTTATAAAGATGGTAAATTAAGATGTATGTCAGAAAATACGCTCTATGTCTGGTATACCAATTAATACGCGAAGGCTCCTAAAGATTACCGGTAAGTTGTCTATAAAAATTGAGAATAAGGTTAAAGTCAAGTCAGGACTACAAATAGAGGGTTCAGGTTACAAACCTGAACCCGCCCAAGGGAGACACCATGCCGCTCCGATGGAGCTTGATTGTGGCAGAATGATGTGTCTATAAACATTTCGCTCCTAACGGAGCTTCTCACAGTATTTTTTCAAAAAACTACCGTGTTAAGTACCTGAACATAAATATTAGCATACTGAAAACCCCTGTATACAAAGATACAGGTACAAAAATTTGTGGTCAGGTACTTACCATGAAGATGATCTCTATTTCAAGCCCGAAGGGCTGTCATAATTATAGATAATGAATTACCGCAAAATCAATAACCCTGAAGGGGTGAAATAATTATCAGAAAACAACGGCAAATTCCCAGGCAATGACCGGTATACACGGGTTTTCCATGCCACCCCTTCGGGGTTCAAATCCTTTCTTCTGCTCTTTTGCTATAATCATACCATCCCTTCGGGATTATGAGACAAAAACACCTTGATACTCTGTCACGCCGTTTCTTTGGATTCTGTCTTCTGAATTCTCTATTCTGTTGACAAAGAGCATGTACAAAAATTTGTGGTCAGGTACTTACCATAATTCTCATAAAGTTATCTACAGGTATTTAGGCTTATTTGCAAGGCTGAAGCCTTGCCCCCTGTGTGCCTTGCTTGTATGGTTCATGCTGATGCAACTTTCGCTATCTTAACGGCGCAGCACTTCAGCTCAGGCTGTTTGGAATGAGCATCGTAAACCGTATTGCAAACAACATTGACTTGTTTATCATCTTCAGTCAAATATGAATTACCACAACATAAATTCATATAAGCATTCCCTTCGAGTACATGGTCTTTAATATGGGCAATACATCGGATACTACCCCGCCGTGAAGCCATTTCAACCTCATCCCCTTCAATAATTCCGAGACGTTGAGCATCTGCGGGATGAATCTCCACAAAATTATTTGGTTCAATATCGGTAAGCTTTTTAATGCGGCGGGTACGGGTACCGGTATTGAACTGACTGGCAAGGCGACCCGTGATAAGGATAAAGGGATAGTCATCATCCGCCGTTTCGGCTAGTTCTTTGTAATCCCGGGCAAGCAGCGCAGCACGACCATCCGGCCTCGGAAACCGAATGTCAGAGAACAACCTTGCCGTACCCGGATGATCTGCTTTGGGACAGGGCAACTGAGGACCTATCGTATTCCGGAGTCGCCCGTAGCTCACACCATTCATATCACAGATACGTCCGCGGGTAATCTCCTTCAATTCTTCAAACACCTCCTCACCCGAAGTATAAGAAAATTCCTCACCGAACCCCATAGCCCTTGCGATGAGGCAAATGATTTCATAGTCAGGCTTTGCCATTCCCGGTGGATCGAGGATCTTTTCTGCCAGTTCGATACGCCGCTCAGAGGAGATAAGGGTGGCGGTCTTTTCAGACCATTGAGCGCCAGCGAGGATCACGTCTGCCAGTACGGTTGTTTCTGTAGGATGAAACATATCCTGAACGACCAGAAACTCTGCCTTCTCAAGTCCTTCAGTTACCCATTGGGTATAAGGAAGAGAGGCTGCAGGATTGGAAGACATAACCCATAACGCACGGACTTCACCCGTATGGAGCCCCTTGATAATATCAATAATCGAGCGACCGGGCGTGGATTGGATTTTTTCGACCGAAACACCCCAAAAGTCAGCGATCTCTTGCCGGTGCGCAGGATTGGTAACAAAACGCATGCCGGGTAAAAGGTGCGACTGTACGCCTATCCACCGGCTGCCCAAACTATTCGACTCGCCCGCAATAGATAATGGACCAGCCCCGGGACGACAAAAATTCCCTGTCAATAATGACAAGTTGTGTAACGTATTATTTTTGAATACCGCCTGGGTTGACTGGTTGTAACCTTGAAGCCAAAAGGTTAGCATTGCTTTCGCATGGCCGATGAGATGCGCAGCCTTGAAGATCTGCTCTTGTGTACAACCCGTAATCCTGGCGACGCGCGATGGCGAATATTCTTTTAATACCAATTTTAAATCATTAAGCCCGGTGGTATAGTGCGCTACCTCCTCTTCATGCACAAAACCTTCTTCAAGAAGAATATAGGCCAGGGCATTATTAAGAGCAACATCAGTACCAGGCCTGATTTGAAGATGGATATCTGCAATGGCAGTAGTTTCTGTTTTACGGGGATCAATAACAATAGTCCTGGCGCCTTTGGTTTCCCTCGCAGCGCACACACGGTTGAATATAACAGGCAATGATACGGCCATATTCATGCCGGCAATAAGAAACAGGTCTGCCTCTTCGATGTCGGCATAGCAGGCAGGCGGGGCATCAGCGCCGAAGGTAGAAATAAATCCCATCGCGGTACTTGACATACATAAGCGGGAGGTACACTCCACATTATTTGTGCCGATATATCCCTTCATGAGTTTATTTATGAGATAGTATTCTTCATTAAAAGCGGCAGCTCCACCGTAGAAGGCAATTGCACCTGGTCCGTATTCCCGAATGATACGATGAAATTCATTGGCAACATGCATAATGGCATCATCCCACGTAACGGGCAGTAAAGCACCATTACGGCGAATCATGGGTTGTGTCAATCTGTCCCTGTCAGTAAAGAGAGGCGAGAAGTTATGCGCAAGTGTGCAGGATCCTCCATAGTTAACAGGATGCTCCTTCATCCCATGAATGTTAACGACCTTTCCCCCTTCAATACCTACCATTAGCCCGCACCCTATACCACAATACGGGCATACTGATTTCTTCCACTGGATCGCCATTTCAGTATTTTCTCGAATGTATTACAATTTTCATCAGAGGTTTTAATAAATTAACTGGATATCCTTACATATTTTGTATTGAAATGGTACAAAAGGCAAGTTAATAATAAAGTACTAAAATTCACTACAATACAAAACATATTCCCAACAACCTTGCAAATAGATATGCAGGGCAAGGCTTTAGCCTTGCAAAAAGCCCAAATATCCAATTTCTTTATCATTGAGTAAGGAGGTATATCCCCCTGGAAAAAGAGCAAGGTGTGTCCATGTTCCCCTCTAATCCCCATACGCATCAAGCTAACATGTGGAAATGGTGAAGAATAACATAATCCCCCTTTAAAAAAGGGGGAAATAGTGAATGCTTTAGAAAAGCGGGAAAAGTTTGATATGTTTGATCAGACAAACTTTTCTCAAGAGAAAATCCTCCCCCCTTTTTCTAAACTCACCCTTCTTTCCTCCTTTTTTAAAGGGGGTTAGGGGGATTAGAGGGGAATATGGACACACGTTGTTCTTTTTACAAAGAGATACCGCGAGATACCGCCTTTTTTAAGGAACACTATTCTTAGCTTGATGCGTATGGGGTATAACCTGATTAAATTATAGTAAC
>SULG01000001.1 GCA_005524015.1 Candidatus Jettenia ecosi | reverse complement strand
AGCCCAACCCCCCCTGCAGTCTTTGCGAACACTTTCATTGAAAATTTTTCAGGGTTTCATTAACCGCTTCCAGGTCGAACTCTTCTGGATCAAAGTCACCTCCAACCCATTCAAGCATTGCCTTATGTTCAGGATGTTCCTTGTCCCTGATAATCTCAACAAAACTATCATATCCCCACACACCTCCTACGTCTTCGGGAGGACAAGCTCGTTTTCCAGTTAAGCAAATAGGATAGCTCCTTGTGGACTCGGGTTGAAGTATCTTCTCAACAACGATCTGATGTTCCCAGCCATCCCCGAAATCATACTCATAAATAAACTTCTCTTTTTCCTGGCTTACAATTTGATCTAGCCCTATTTCGTGTTCGCTAATAAACTCCAGTCCTGATCCTAACCCAAAATCCGGATCATCATCTCCATAATAGATGCCATGCACAATAAATTGATGGAGATGAGAATTGGTCCATCCCATGACCACTTGAATCACCCAATGCAAGTCGTGAAGGTTTATATTGGCACGAACTTGTATTCGCCTCCAAATGGGGGGTTGGCTGTGTTTCAAGGTGATTTTGAGCTGATACACTGTATCCATTGAGGGGGTCTTTCTTCTAACCACTTTATGTCTCCTTATTTACAGTTTGCTCTATCAAAGCCGTCTGTCATTATGCTCCCAACGCTAGAGTTCATCTGTGTGGACACGCGTTGCGGGAGATATGGATGCGGCTAGGACCTCACGCGCCCACGTCAGACGCAACAATTCGTTAGCCGTCATGGGCGTGCGAAGTGGCACTTCTTGTATTTCTTCCCACTCCCGCATGGGCACGGATCGTTACGCCCCACCTTTCCTCTTCCGCCTTGAGCTTTGCTGGTCTCTGAAGCTGGTCGGCGGACATCCTGAGACGGACTTGCTTGCGACGCCGATGGCACATGCTGTTGCTCCGCCATCGCCATGTTGAAGACCTGGTGTATCTCAACTTTCGGTTCTGACCCCGACTGAAGAGCCATGATCACCAGTGTCAGTGTCCAGATTGCTACTATCAAGCTCAGAAACGCGTATAGCTCCTGCCTCGTTCGTGGCAATGCGTCGCCTAGAGAAACGAGTTCCAGTGCAGTACGACGGATCGTCTCTCGAACTTGGGTTGCATCAGCCGCATGCTCACGACCGACCTGCAACCTGCAGCGCGGCACGCAGCCTCTTGCAGGTCGGTCGCGCTCCTGCGTGAGTTCCGAATCAGCTCGATGGAGCGATTAACGAAATCGTACATCCCATCGGGGATGTGTCCGTAACCGCCACATACGGGGCACGGGCCGGCAGCATTCCCAACCATGGTGATGTGAGCGAAGCCGTCAAATGGATCCGGCACCGGGAAACAGCACGCCACACCGATCGCAGATTGCCGGAAACACGGCCATGCACTACTCCAATGGATGTATGACGGCTAACAATGATTATACAGTCTGTATAAAACGGCAAACACAGACTGTTTCAATATATACAAGAGGTCGCTGTGCTTCTTATCACGCATTGTATAACTTATATCCTACAAAGCTGTTACGTGTTTTTCTCTAATCAACTATTCCAGTTTATACAGACTGTATAAACCGACCTACAACCTGTCGACGAGACTTCGGACACCATGATCGCCATTGTTCAAGACATGGGTGTATATCATAGTTGTGCTGGCCAAGAAGTCCTGGATGGTGCGAATATCATAACCGGCCTCAAGCAAGTGCGTAGCAAAGGAGGACGGAATGTGTGACTACCAACGTGCTTGACAACACCCGCTTTCTTGAGTGATACGGGAAGCATGGTGACCCAATCTTTTGCTCCCTTGCCGCCATGAACAGTGATCTCGTTCCGCGCAAAGTCAATGTCCTTTTTCCATTGATAAAGAACCAAGCGCTGTATTAAACCAGACGAACTCGTGACCCTCATCAAAAAGCATTATCGGGGCAAAACCAAAACTGTCAAGTATCAAACTACGGATGGCTCTGAAGTTTCACATAAAACCTATTCATTTGAGGCAAAGCGGAAAGATTGTGGTGTTCCTACTTTATCAAAGAACAGATCACTTGACAACGATTACTTAAAAGTTAAATCTAAGCGACTCAAGAAAAAATTGACTGCTTAATTTTTAACAAAGTAATGTTATGTTATCTCCAACACCATTATCCAGAATCAGTTACCGCAGCAATTCATGATTCCTTACTTCACGTCACTTGCTTGTTCCAGGTAGGGATAGTTCAGGAGTTGGCTCATTTCGGATGTGATAGACTCAATCTCTTCCTCTTTTAAATCGGGATTAAATACATTAAATTCCCGGTCTTCTTTCGGATAATAAAGAATAATATATTCTTCCTCATTTTGCTTATGAAAAGATCTTATTTTAAATAGCTTTTTCCGTATCAGGTACAAGGCTAATACATATCGCAGATTCCTCTGATGGATTTCGTTACTTCCTTCTAACCTGCTAAACATATCGAGCAACACTTCCGTACTGATAAATCTTTGAGCGGGTTTATCCTTTTTTGGTACTTTCGTTTTCCAAAAAGAGAAAAGATACTCTTGTTTATCTTTATCCCAACATGCGATACAAAAATCTTTACGGGTAAAAGTATTATTTTCATCGAAAAGAGCAGAGTAATATTCTTCATCATCAGAAAATTTCTTATCGCACATGATACACCCTTTCGAACCCCTGTTTATCTTCCATTCCATGGTATTTGTTTTAAGATACTACTGTATTGTTTCTTTGCCTTTCGGTTTGTTTCTCAACACAAGACCATATCACTGAATGATGATTTCAGTATCTTGTGTTACAAAATCATATAATTCTTCCACATCACTATTCACCATTCTCACACAACCGTTTGATGCTGCCGTGCCAATTGATTCAGGAAGCGTTGTGCCATGAATCCCAAAACCATAGAGATTGGGTTTATCTTTAAAACCTATCCATCGTGTACCGAGAATATTTTCTTTATGCCCGTAAGGAAACACCCCACCCTGTGGTGAGTACCAGGTAGGTTCTTTCATCTTGTTTTTTACTTCAAACATTCCAACAGGGGTTTTATCGTCTTTCCCTATACAGATTCTATACTGTTTTACATAATGGTTATTGAGTAACAAGGTAAGGGTAAAATCACTCTTACTAACGAGTATTTTTGTCTTTCCCGTAAGTATCTTTAGCCTTTCCCCTATATTTAATCTCGTTGTAGGTTTACCATTGATTCTCATAATTAATTCATAATTTGTAGTAAATTTCTTTGCAATCTTTGCAAGAACATCCCCAGACTGGACTGTATACAGGACAGCATCAGAAGAAGATGAAGGAGAAAAGATCAATGCTTCGTTGAGTTTGTCCAATAACTCCTTTATTTCGTTCTGCTTTTCCGGTATCTGTTTATTCATAAAAATCTCAGAGAGAATATTTCTGGCTTCATCTTTTTTTCCCTCTCTTATACAGGTATGAACAACCTCTAAGTTCGGTTTCTCCTGGCTTTTTATTACGGTATTTTCAACCGTTTTGAACCCTTCTTCATCTGCTTTTAATTCTTTTTTCAGTTCAGCAGAATGAGCAATTATATCTTTTCTGTAAACAACACTATTATCCGCTTCTTTTGTTGCAAAAAGAAGTGATTTTTGATTAGAATTAGGGTTTGCAGGCACAATCGGTTGTTGTATCCCAACAGCGAAAGTAGCTCTATAGCCTTCGGATATAAAAAGAAAACATACACAAAAGATAAGCATACAAGCGTTTTTTATTGTCTTCATGGTGTGGAATTAATATCAAACCTATACGATATTGTCAAGTCAAAAGGCAAAAACAAGATTAAACAAGGCGAACGTAAATACTTTGTGCAATAGCGCTATCGAGTGCAATTTGTGTCTCACCCATCTGGATAACATAAGTTGGTTGCCTTTGATGAAGCCGGATTTGAACTCCGGGTACTAAACCCATTGATGAAAGCTTATCTAACCGTTGATGATATTTTGTCACGATATAAGATATCCTTGCTTCATCTCCGGACCTTAACTCTGTTAATGGCATTACAACTGGTCTTATCTCCTTATTTGCTTTCTCACAGCAATCGCCCGACGGGATAGCCTTTCCATGAGGACAGCTTACCGGGTGACCCAGCAATGTGCATATACTGGCCGTGACTTCTTCATCCAGGAAATGCTCAAACTTACATGCGCTGGAATCCATGGTATCTTCTTTTACTTCCAGGACGTCATGTAATAATCTTTCAGCAAGGCGATGTCTTCTGATAATTAAGCGGGCGTCAACCCTTCCTTTTTTAGTAAGCTGTACTTTTTTATTGGTTATAATAATATAGCTCTCTTCAACGAGGGCTTTTATATGACGTTCTGCATCGGGAATATCTACTTTTTTCAGTAATACATCTTTGTCAACTTTGTCATTTTCTTCTTCTATTGTCCATATCAACTCAAGAATCTCTTCCTGATAGGTATCAGCCATAACTACGTTTTTCCCCTTTTTGTCAATTCTATTCTAAAAAGATATTGCGGCCTCTTCAACCATACGATAATCGAAACAATTACCGTAACGATACTGGCTCCGAGTATATCAATATTTTTACGGTAAGCGCCGAATGATACGGCCATAGATATTGCCTCTGTTATTATCAATCCCAGCACAAAGGCAATCACTATAATAATCCATGTATTTTTAGTAAACCAATTTTTATTGCTGCGCAATACAACCTCTTGTCCAACCTGAACTCCTTCTATCACAGCTACCTGCACAATATCCTGTACACCCATCTTTTTTGGGCATGCAGAACAACTTCCGCATGCTTTATTTTCCAGGATAATACACACTTCAGCACTATTACCATGAATGGATACTATCTTTCCTCTTATTTCCATTTCTTAGAACTGCTGTAAAATAATCCTGAGAATCCCCCCAATAAGGATTGAATACGGCAAGATAAATGCAAACATAAGAAATGCATTCTTCGCACCCTGTTCTTTAATCATCACAAAAAAATTTGCAAGGCATGGGATAAATAACGTAATTACAACTAAGGAAACTAAGAGTTGTTTGGGATCTATGCCTGCGTCCCCCCCTTTTTCCTGAAGGGTATCGAAGATACTTACAGCGCCGTAATCCCTCCGTAAAAACCCCAAAATAAAACCGTGCGTTGTCTCAACAGGCAATCCCAGAAAATTTTTAATAACCGGGGCGCCCATTTTTTCCACAAAAGACAGTACCCCCAATTTAGTCGCGATAAACAGAGCGAGAGTACCAATCATAAACAATGGGACAGCTTCCTTTAAAAACCAGTGAACCCTGTAGAATGTCTTAATAAAGATATTTGATAGCTTCGGCATGCGAAAGGGAGGAAGCTCCATTAAAAAATCAGAAGGATCACCGGGCAACACCTTTGATGACAAATAACCAACAAAGAGAAGTTGTGTGCAAATGATGAAGGCGTATAGGGCAAAGTATATTCCCGAAATCCGGCCCAGTACACCGGCAATAACGCCCAATTGCGCCGAACAGGGAATAGCCAACGCCAGGAGCAAGGTAGCAATGATCCTTTCCTTTTTCGTATTCAGGATACGGGTTGTCAAAGTTGCCATAGTATCGCAACCCAAACCCAGCACCATCGGTAAAATAGCCTTCCCGTTTAACCCTATTTGTTTAAATACCTTGTCTACCATAACTGCAAGACGCGGAAGATATCCGCTATCTTCCATAATACCAAACGCCAGGAAGAAAAACCCTACAATGGGAAATACAATGGCAATCGCATAGGTAAGCCCAACCTGTATCAATCCTGACTGTTCATTAAAGAACAACTCAAATATGATATTATCCTTACTTATTACTTTCTGCGTAAGCAACCCTAAATAATAGTTAAATCCCTGAAAGTCCACATGTAAAACATGATACGACTTTTGGATAAAAGGGATAGAGAGAGCTATATCAAAACCACCTGATGGATTCAGAGAATTACCAAATATCTTGTTTTCAAAAAAATCAACACACGTCCCCGCTCCAAATTCTCCCACTAATTTATAAACAATCCATAATATAATAATAAGTATCGGAAAGGCGGCTAACGGATGCATAGTGATACTGCCTAATATCTCCGATATAGTAAGTTTTGCTTTGCGATTTTTCAGGTATACAGATGATGAAAAGTAAGATGCTGATATACCACCTGCGATAAGTGATACAGCAAGACTAAAAACATCACTGGTCTGAAATCCTGCAGAAATCAGGTACATTATAAGCGCCATAAGCTTATATCCTACGAGAAAAGATACTAATGGCACGAGGAAATAGAAGAATACACCGCGTATAAGAGGATGTGTCTCTTTTTTCTGGATATGGGCTATTGAGACCTTTTTCGTGAGTTTATCGACAAAGCTCGCGCGCTTTATATTGATTACATAACTTAACGGATTACTAAAATGTTTTTGAATATCATCCCGAATGTCTTGAATTTCCACAAGAGTCTCATGGGTAAGTTTATTTCTTAAATTATCCTCGAGCGCCTCATCCCGTGATAAGAGCATAATGGCCAACGCACGTTTATGTATCCGCGCATCCATAGTTAATACTTTTTCTATCTTTGAAATACCTTCTTCGATCAAAATCCCGTAATCAATAGAAAGATTGGGTACTTTTGCAGATGGTATAGCACCCAGCAATGCACTTACCCCTATCCTGTGGGTAGCAATGGCTTTTATGACAGGCACATTTACTATTTTTTGCAGGGCAACAATGTCGATGTTCATACCCCGGTCTAAGAGTTCATCCCACATATTCAAGACTAATACTACCGGTAGGCCCATCTCCGCAATCTGCGTGGTAATCAATAACCCCCTGCGCAGATTCTTTGCGTCCATTACCTGGACTATATGCTTATCATACTCTTCCAGGAGCATATCGCGCGCTACCCGCTCATCCTCTGAAAGCGGGATTAAACTATTTGCTCCCGGCGTATCTACAATTTCTACGCTGCCATCCAGTCCCTTGCAAATGCCCTTAGAAACCTCAACCGTTGTCCCCGGATAATTGGATACGGTCACATACTTTCCTGTCAAAAGACCAAATATTACACTTTTTCCAACATTTGGGTTTCCTACTAATGCAACTTTATAGATATCCGCTGCTTTTTGCGACATGTATTTAACCCCGCCATGTTACATAACTATGTAAAAGACTCAATCTATTGAAATTGAGTCTCATTAAATTATAGTATTTTTGTAATGTAAGTCAAAATATTTCCCGTAAATCTCAAGAATGGATGGATGGAGATGGGTCTGGATATAAGGTATTGGCAAGCGCCGATGATATTGATTTGAACTCAGCAAGTTGTTCGAGAAAAGGTGAATACTTCCATTGAACATTATACTTTATACTTAAATCCTTAATCATACGATAATATTTTTCATACACATCATGGGAAATTTCCTGATAATGGGCATTACAATAAAAAACACGACATCCAAGCATCCGAAAATCCCGGATACTGCATTGATTATCTTTAAGAAAAGGACATATGTTATTTGAGATATTACTCCTGTCAGGTACTTCTCTGTGTTGCGCGATAAAACTAACTTCTATACTACTTGCATAAAGGACATGGTCAAAGGTATTAAAATTACAACACGTGCCGCATCTGTCGCAGCCAGGATTGAGCTGAGTTAACTCTTGTTCTAACTGCCGATAGATAATTACCAATTCTGAATAAACGTTATCATTCAATACTCTTTGTGTTTTCATGCAAAATATGCTTTCTTAAAAATCCGATACGTGTATAAATAAGTACCGACCACAAGTTTTTTTATATTCTCTTTGTCAACAGAATATAATATAGAATTCAGAAGACAGAATCCAGAAGATAGGATACACAATGCTTGATGCACGACATTCTATCTTCTGGCTTCTGTTGATGACGAGGAATATACAAAAACTTATAGTCAGGTACTTACCTCCCTCATGGAATCTTTGGGCGCTTATAATACTGCCATCCCGTATTTTATTTGTATAACTATACGCGATTACGCCGTATTACCAAATCGCCCCTCATATATCTGTAAACTATCCTGTATATCCTTCATAGTATGTAATTTTCCTTTATCTATACCCGGACAGGTCTTCTTTAATTTTTCCCACTCCGATATCGCTTCCAAATTTGATGTCCAGAATGGAAACGTCCTGCATTGGCAAGGTCTTTCTGCGTATATCTTGCATCCATCCTGATACATAATACAGTCGCCATTACCGTATTCCAAAAGACTTAATCGGCCATTGATACTCCTTAAATAATTTCTGGTAAATACTGCCCCACTTATACCGAGAAATGATGATATTTTCTTTATTTCAGTCTCGTTAACCCATACTACCCCGGGCTCACCCCGACAACATCTGCCACACCGCTGGCATTCAAATCTTAATCCTTCTTTGAACCACGGCGAAGGATCACCCTGAGTATTTCTGTTTTTATCCAATATCCGACTATTCATATACAAAATCCCTTATTTTCCTTCTTACATAATTCAAGACTAAAGTTCCATAATCAATTTTATGTATAATATCATTACTTTTATAAAATACAACGAATATTATAATAGCGCCTAATTATAGCATCTAATAGATTAAATCGAACAAAATGTGATGCATAGGTCTTTGGTTGTATGCTGGTAGAGGGAACGTTACGGAATCTCTCAACATGTCATTGCGAGGGTTTTTTCCGAAGCAATCTCTTCTGAACCATGCAAAGGATTGCTTCGGATAAGACCCTCGCAATGACTGGCAGGGTAGTCTTTCCTCTGTTGAGGATGTGTTCGGTTTCATCCTTGAAGTACTATAGTAAAACACCCCTCCTCTCCGCCTCATTTTTAAACTATTATCCCCTTTTGTGACATGTCGCACTTCTGTGCCTATCACACCTCTGTGACATGTCACGTTTTTTTCTATTTTCATTCCTTACCATCTCGTTCTCTTTCTATCCTTACGATAAAACACTTCGCTCGTATAGGAAAATAAGTTTTACTTTTATGGAATATTTTTTGCTCAAAATATTCCATAAGGATTTCAATAGATACGTTGCTATAAAATTATGGAGAGGAAAATACGCATGAAAAAAACTATAGTTGCTTTTACTATAATAACTTATATCATCTTTCTATACATAACCATAATCAAAGCAGCGTCTGCCAGCACAAAAATTATGCCCCTTGGTGATTCAATTACCCAGGGTTTTGTAAAGAATATACCAGAAGATTATAGGGTAGGTTACCGGCAAAAGCTTTATCTTGATTTAAAAGATGCTGGCTACGATGTCGATTTTGTAGGGAGTTTGAGTCACGGTATTCTTGCAAATCCGGGTTTTGATTATAACCACGAAGGACACGGTGGTTGGAGTGATAATGAAATAGCCGGGCAGATATATACCTGGCTCGTTGCCAATCCAGCCGATATCATCCTGCTTCACATTGGAACGAATGATTTCAATACAAGCCCCGATGATGTAGCGCTTATTCTTGATGAAATTGATAAGTATAGTAAAGATATTATCGTAGTTTTGGCTCTTATAATCAATAATAAGACCTATAATCCATTAATAACACAGTTTAACAATAATATTCGGGCTATGGCGGAGGCACGGATTGCCCATTGTGATAAAATTATTATTGTCGATATGGAAAATGCCTTGAATTATCAGAACGATATGGATGATAATTTGCATCCAAACTCTAACGGTTATATCAAGATGGCTGATGTTTGGTTTCCTGCCGTAGAACAAATCCTGACAGACTCATACCAGCCTCCTCCCTGTACTCCTCCGGTTTCAGGTCCAGCCCTCCAGGCTTATTATGCTTTTAATAATGGGTCTGGAACAGTTGCTATTGACTCGTCAACCTACAAGAGGAATGGCGCTGTTAACGGGGCTGTATGGATAGCAGGCAGAAGCGGGAATGGGCTAAGTTTTGATGGGGTTGATGATTATGTATTGATTCCCCGTATGAATAATGACGAGATGTCAATTTCTGCATGGTTCTATAAAAATGCCAATGATACAACAAACGCTGACGCCATATTTGGGGGATCAAGGTGGGTCGGAGTTAAGGAAGGTTTTGATGTACGATTCCATCGTTATTCTCCTAATACCCTTGAATTTATTCTGTTTACGAGAGATAGAAATGGAGTTATAACAGGCAAGACGGCAAAATATAAATTTAATAATTCCGTTGGTAATTGGTATCATGTTGCAGGTACCTATAAGAAAACAACAGGAGAACAAAAACTTTATATAGACGGAAAGTTAGTTAACACACAAACACATCCGGCAGGAAACACTGTCATGCCTCTGGCATATTATTCTGACATGAGAATAGGATATTCGAGATCTAATAATGGTTATTTTAACGGTATTATAGATGAAGTCCGCCTTTATAACCGGGCGTTGAGTACTATTGAGGTTGAAAATCTGTATAAAGGGGTAACGCCTGGCCTTAGCCTAACAATAACAACTGTGGGCAGCGGTTCAGTATCAACTGATCCAAACCCGCCTTATACGTCTGGTCAGATAGTTACTTTGGCAGCAAAAGCCGATCAGGGATGGATTTTTAATCATTGGAGTGGCGATTTATCAGGAAGCAACAATCCCACGACATTGACCATGACTAGTAATAAAGCGGTAACTGCCACATTTGTTACAGGCACTTCCAGCGACTTAAAAGCTCTTTATACATTAAACGAGGGAACAGGAATCACTGCCACCGATTCTTCCGGTAACGGTATGCATGGCGCCATCAATGGCGCCATATGGACAACCGGTAAAACCGGAGGTGGATTAAGCTTTGATGGGATTGATGATTCCGTATCCGTTCCCCGTATGAATTACGATGAGATTTCAATTTCTGCCTGGTTCTATAAAAACACCAATGATACAACCTATGCTGATGCTCTATTCGGCGGATATAAGTGGAATTCAGATGCCCAGCTTCAGCAGGGTTTTGATTTACGGTTTTACAAAAGCGATCCTGATACACTTCAGTTTATCGTAATAACAAAAGATGTTGGCGGAATCAGAAGTATAAAAACTACCCAAAAGAATTTAACGAATTCGGTAGGTAGCTGGTTCCATGTTGTAGGCGCCTACAACAAAACGACGGGAGAACAAAAATTGTATGTCAATGGACTGTTGGCCCATACACGGACCCACCCTGCGGGAAATACCATAGTACCGTTAACATCGTACCCTGATATGAGAATTGGATATTCAAGGGTTAATAACGGCTATTTTCAAGGAATTATCGATGATATTCGTCTTTACGACCGGGCTTTAACCGATACGGAAGTACAAGAATTATATACGAGTTATTAGTATTTTATTGTTGTTCTTTTTGTGCGTTCCTTTGAAATTAAAAATCTTTGATAACACTGAACCAAACCCGTTTATCAAACTCTTCTGTTCCATTCAAAGGAATTTCAATACCATGCATAACATACAGTTCGCGAGAAAGATCCCAACGCATGCCTGGAAGGATATCTACACGGTATTCTTCATCCTCTTCCAATCCAAACCCTTTTTGGCCATTCAATTCAATAAATGGTGTAATACCTTCCAGGGCTGGAACATTTTCCATAGTAAAGGTTTTTGATAATGCCACACCATAAAGAAAATCTACATTGGCATCTTCTTTGTGATCTCCACCGGTAGGGACATCAACACCTAAAAAGGAATGCAGGCTTATGCGATGTCCCATATCCATCCAAAACGCAAGTTGCTGACCAAGAGTTGTTACCCCGCTACCCAGATGCCGGTCCTCATCACCTATGGGAACATCAATAATGGAACCTGTTGATAATGAGAAGGTATTCGATTCCAGGAGCATGGCTCTTAAGGCAAATCTTGTGTCTCCAACTCCAACATTTTCGGTATCTCCACTCGTATATAATACTTTTGTCTCTACATCGAGCTTAATACGCAGGGTAAGAGGAAGCTCTAATGCTAACCCCCACTCATGAACATCCAACTCTCCACCATCTTCATCATCTATGTAAATATAATTAAAACGAACTTCTCTCTTAAAGAATGCAGGCACAATACGTAAGAGAGGTACTCTGTGCGCTTGAGTTTCACTTTCTTCGTACTTCTCCCAGGGTGTTAACCATCCTTCAAGGAAGTTTGAAAACCCAAGGTTTCTTTGCAGACCGTGATGTTTTAATCCGTTTTCGCTGAGAGAAGTATTTCCTGTGATATTTTGTACCTTTTCGTCATTTGCAAAACTCTGGGGTATTTGAGTAAACAATAATAAGCTGAGAAGATAGACAATAATCAGAATACCGCGATGCATAGCCTCTACTCCTTTTAAAGTATATCAAAATATTTTGAAGAACTCTCTGTATGCCTGAAAGTTTAAGTAAATATCATATCATGGAATAAAAATCAAACGGCTTTTCTAAATTATTGAATCCCCCGCAAGATATCCGGTAGAAAATGCCGCCTGGAGATTGAACCCGCCGGTAGGACCATCTATATCAAGCACCTCTCCCGCAAAATACAATCCTTCCCGGAGTTTAGATCTCATTGTCTTTATATCAACTTCATGCAAATTTATACCACCTGCCATTACGATAGCCTCCTCAACCGGACGATGACGAACGAGGGTAAGAGATAGTCCCTTGAGTTGTTTCAGTATTTTCTTCCTCTCCGATGCAGTTATTTGTGCTGCCTTTTTTTGTAGCTCAATATCACAGAGATGCAGAAGGATAGAAACCAATTTTTCCGGAATAAGAGAAGTTAAGCAGGATTTGATTGCTTTACTACCATGCCGTTTCATCTGGTCTAGCAGAAGGATGTCAAGTTCATGGAATGCGTGATTCGGTTTAAAATCTATGTGTATTCGTATGGGTCCTTCTGGCAGACGCTCAACAAGCCGTTTGCTCATATCAAGAATGGCTGGTCCGGAAATACCATAATGAGTAAAAAGCGCCTCACCAAAATGTTCAACAATCTTTTTACCCTGTTGACAGGCTGCAATACTTACATTTTTCATGGGAGTTCCCTGTACAGATTTTACCCACGTTTCTGCCGTCTCAAAGGCAATGATAGCCGGGTATAGTGGTGAAATTGTATGATCTACCGACGAGGCGAATCTATAGCCATCTCCCATACTCCCCGTAGCAGGATAACTAAGCCCCCCTGTTGCAATTAAAACATTCCGTCCAAAAATATCCCCCCGGTTTGTTTCTACCCCTCGTATACAATTGCCTTCTGCTTGTATTCGCAGGACAGGCGAACCAGTCTGGATTGTTACTTTGTGATCATACAGGTAAGCCTCAAGCGCTTTCAGGATAGAGTCCGCCCTTTGGCTTTTCGGAAAGACACGGCCTTTATTTTCTACAACTGTTTCGATACCGTACGATGTAAAGAATGATCGTAATCTCTCATTATCAAATATTTCCAATGCTGTGCGAAGGAAAGGGCCTCCCTTCCCGTATGCCTTTACAAATATATCTAATGGGGCAGTATTGGTTACATTACACCGGCCGGCAGCACACATGAGGAGTTTTTTGCCCAGGTGATTTGTCTTTTCAAGAAGTATAACCTTCTTTCCCCGTTCTCCAGCACGACCGGCAGCAACCATACCGGCCGGCCCTCCACCAATAACGATGAGATCATATCTATCTGCCATAACGAAATAAATTAAAATCAATTTTATGGCCTGTAATCATGTGAGTCAATAATTAATATCAGAAAAGAGAATACTATGCAAAAAATCAGACATGCAGATCAGCATCCAAATTATAGGTTGCCAAAGTAGTAGATACTTTGTAATATAATTTAGGCAGGCCACAAGGACCTCCGGCACAGAGTCTTCCCACCTTTTTATGAGCCAAAGGATCGTAAAGGTTTACTCTCAAAATAACATGAGGTTAGTGAGAATGACACAAAAATATTTCTGTAAAATATCTGTAGTATTTCTCCTCTTTCTATCAATTTTCACCCTGCATCGTATTGCAAAGGCTGACTTCGTAAAAACAGAAAATATTCCTTATAGTGAATTCCGGAAATTAATACAGGAAAATAAACTGGAAGAGGTAATCTTCTATCCGACAACGATCAGAGGAATTTTAAAGGCCGAAGCAGAACAAAAAGGTAAGAGGGGTGTAACAACGGTCAAGGTAGAAGACCCGGCTCTGGTAAAAGAACTTGTTGCGCATAATATAAAATTTTCTGCACTCGAAGGCGGAGGATGGCGTGGCAGTCTGTTTTTACTCTGGTTTATCCCTATGATAATTTTTCTCATTATGATATCACGGGTCAGGCGTGGAGCAACCGGAGCAGGACTTATGTCCATCGGGAAAAGCCGGGCTAGCCTTTACATCGACAAGAATACCGGTGTTACTTTTGATGATGTAGCCGGCGTTGATGAAGCAAAGGAGGAGTTAAAAGAGATTATCGATTATCTCCAAAATCCACAAAAATACCAGAGATTGGGTGGAAAGATACCCAAAGGGGTGCTGCTTGTGGGACCTACCGGCACGGGTAAGACATTGCTAGCTAAAGCAGTCGCAGGTGAAGCGAAAGTGCCTTTTTTCTCTATGAGTGGATCAGGATTTGTCGAGATGTTTGTTGGAGTAGGAGCTGCGCGAGTGCGCGATCTCTTTGGACAGGCACAGGAAAAGGCCCCTTGTATTATATTTATTGATGAAGTTGACGCTTTGGGAAAAATACGTGCAGCAGCGCCTATTTCAGGTGGTCACGAAGAACGAGAAAATACTTTAAATCAACTTCTTATAGAAATGGACGGATTTGATACCCGGAAAGGGGTAATTATCATGGCGGCAACAAACAGGCCAGAGATTCTGGACCCAGCTTTATTGAGGCCCGGAAGGTTTGACAGGCATATCCTGGTAGACAGGCCCGACATCAAAGGGCGCGAAGAAATATTACAGGTTCATTGCAAAAATGTGAAGGTTGGCAAGGCTGTAGATATAAAAATTATTGCTGCACGAACACCAGGCTTTGTCGGGGCAGATCTTGCCAATGTCGTCAACGAGGCAGCGCTTCTTGCTGCACGAACGGGAAAAGAGTCTGTGGATATGGAAAATTTTGAAGAATCGATTAACCGGGTAGTTGCCGGATTAGAAAAGAAAAAAAGAGTTATGAGCAAAAAGGAGTTGGAGATCATTGCTTATCACGAGTCAGGCCATGCTTTAGTTGCAGAATCAGTTCCGGGCGCTGACAAAGTCCATAGAATTTCCATTATTCCACGCGGTATTGCTGCATTGGGATATACACTCCAGTTGCCTACTGAAGACCGGTACTTGTTAACACGATCAGAATTATTGGACCGGCTTGCCGTACTCCTCGGCGGGCGGGCACCTGGAGCGGGCGACAGAGATTGCAATGAGTATGGTCAAAGAATATGGCATGAGCGAAAAAATTGGTCCTATGACATTTCAAAAAAGAAAATCACAATTCCTGGAGTTTGGATACTCGGGCCGTGAATCAAGCGAAGAGATTTCAAAAGAAATTGATAATGAAGTCAAAAAAATCATCTTCGACTCCTACGCAAGAGTAAAAAATATACTTTTGGAAAACAAAGGTCGTTTACAAGTTCTTGCAAAACGACTTCTGGAGAAGGAGGTCATTGAGGGTGAAGAACTGAGGGAAATTATATCTCACAACCTCCCCGATCCAAAAAATAACACTCTTTAAGAAGATACCTCAAAAAAGAACCCAGGTCCAACCTTCGACCGTATCGTTATTTCTCCTACACAATAGAAATAGCGGCCTGGTGGCAATTCTAATTTCCGCATACCAACATTATCAGCAATCTTTGTGTACGCATCTTTTTCTTTATTTAAAACGTAACTCTGTGTGGGGTAAAAGACAATACTTCCTAACGAATTATTTGAATCAACACGGTAAAGCGTCTTCCCTATTACCAGAGGATTATCGGTTTGAAAATCAATAAGTTTAAGTTCCCGACCTTTAATCTTTGTCGGTGAACCTTTTGCATAAAAACGCTTTTCTTTACTAGTACTTTCAGAATAGTACTCAGCGTTATTAATTTCCCCATAGGCGTTATCACCTACAACAAACAGCCCCCCTTTCGGAGGTATTTTCCACAAGGTAATATCGCCAATCGAGAGATCGGTTGTCTCATCAAGCGATAACGGTATATATAAAGGGATATACCCGCCTTTATCAAAGGTCAGTTTAATATTGCCAGGATGGTAACTAATAGAAAAATTACCTGTTGAATCGGAAGACGCCCTCAACTTCGATCCGTTAGATACAGACGTGACATCAGCAAAAGAAAGAGGTTTGCCAAAACCATCCACAATACGACCACGGAGAGTGCCACTTTCAAAAGCATGCGAGGCCTTTGAAACAATGAATAAAGCAAGTATCAATAGAGATATTTTCTTCAACATCTTTTACATTCCTTTCAAGAACACACTTACGTATTGAATTGGTTAATAGGTAGAAATTTAAATAAAGAGAATTTGTTCCTGGCCAGTCTCTGCCAGAAATGTAGTTAATCCCATACTCTTGTCGACTTCTTTTGCAAGTTCTTCCCGGGATATATTTAATAAGCCCATAGAATTGGTGCAAACAAAAAACTTTGCACCCATAGCCTTCGCCGGTGTTAAAAGTTCAGATATTTCCTGCATATGACCTTTTCTCATATGTTCCTCTAATATTTGCTGATGAATTCGGCCTTCTTCATTAAGCTGGAAAGCTGGTTTTCCTTTCACCAAATATGGTAATGCCCAATAGGTAAAAAAGCACCTTACCTCTCTGCCGAGCGCTAAGGTCACAAGGACAATAGAGAAACCGTGATAGATGCGATCGTAAGAACCGCTATGAAATATTATTGACAAACCTCTCTTATCAGTTTCCATGGCTTATTTTACTTATTTCTTATGGTTTCTGCCCAATCTAATAAAGATACGCCTGACTTCCTTGCAACAGCAAGTTTCTCTCCTAAATTATCAAGTTCTTTTTTGTTCAATCTTTCAGAAAGTATAGACAATCCGTCGCAATTTGAGACATGGATCAGGAGCGATCTTGCTGCCATGGCGGCCTGCTTTGATTCTTCATCGGTAAGATTATCCTTCTCTAATAGCTCAGCACAAGACCGGGCAGTAGCTATTACCCCGTCATGTTCTTTGAGCAGCTGGTCAACATGCTCACCCAGTAATACGCGAAGCGCAGGATAAAGGGTCTCTTCTTCATATCGAAAATGTGGACCAACAAGCACATTTATCTTGCCAAGTATTTTTCTTGCCTTAACAACATCTTTTGATTGTAAGGCAGCTATTAATTCAAGTAACCTATCCCTTACCTTCCGGTGATCTTCTCTGAATTCTGTAATTGGATCTAATTTTACCATCTCATTTATCTTCCTTTATCTAAAGTTTCACTTTTTCCTAATACCTTCTTGAGAAGTGTAAAAGTATTTTCCATAGCTTGCCTCTTTGTTATACCAGAACCCTTTGCTGCCTGCTCAAAAGTTTTTCCTGTAATACTATCAGGACTCATAACACTATTCTCGTTACCACATCCACATTCATAACACATATCTTTTACCTCCATGCATAGCATCCTTTAAAACAAAAATTTCCCCTGCAAAGATATTCATGGAAAACATCTTCGGCAGTAAGGCTATCTTATTTCTACCGTGTCAGTTATAGGTGTAAGTATCTGTTACTTAATATTGATACTGTTTACTAACACTGTTTACGTACTTAGCACTTTCTTGATTACTCTCAAGGTTTACCTTTACCGTAACATATTTCATTTTTAGCAGGTTTTGGATTTAAATCAATCTAAAACTTAAAACGTTGTTTTCAATTCTCAAATTCTCACGGGTCTTACCTCATTTTCTTTTAGATAATAATTAATTGACAAATATTATAGTAATCTATATACTACATTCTTAAATTTTTTCATAATTGTAATGCTGTTTAAGCATAATTCTATACTATAAGTACAAGGTAAAATGAAAGGGATGGAAGTTATGAGAAGTAAATTGATTTCAGTAACGCTACCATTTATGTGTTTATTGGGAATAGGTCTTTTTATAAACAATAACCTCTCTGCTAAAGAGGCTTTAGAAGATGGTATTATTGGTTTAACAAAAGCAGAAGTTAATGAAAAATTTGGGAAACCAACCTACTTATATTGTGAAGAAGAACCTTTCAGACGATACGCAATGGTAACACCGGAAGAGGAAAATATCCTGAGAGCACAATTCTTATACGATGTTTCCGTCCATGATTTCTATTATTTGAAAAGGAATGGAAGTAATTGTGAGTTCAGATTTTATTATGGCGAAGATACGATTGATGGACAAAAAGTATGGCGTGTAAAGGAATATTTTATAAAATTCCTTGATGGTCCGGTTTCCCTTGGAAAGGTTGTTGATTTGGTACCAGAGTTCAAACCAGCGTATGGAAAAGCTAAAGTTTACCAGGAACGTTTAATTAACCTTAATAATATTCGGCTTACCTTTGTAACTCCGGAAATCAATGAGTTATCGAAACATATAGGATCCCGGTTTGTTGATCTTGATAAAGATATAAAAGACTGGTCTTTATCCTATGATGTTATACTTTGTGATAATGAGCCTGAAAAAGTATCGGCCAACAGTATGGTTAAAGAGGTTATTGTATCAGTAGATGGTGAATACCGGATTGGAAAGACAGCTCATGCCTTTGGCACAAAGCTCATAGCAAATCCTCTGCAATAAGAAAATACCATTTTTTACGTTTTTAAAAGCAGTAATGATTGATGTGTGGGGCATCTTTCTTTACTGCTTTTTTATTTTCTAAAAGAAACGTTACATGAGATATTAAGCAGCAATCTCGATAGGGTAGAGAAGGATACTCTGTCCTCTCTCAGAACCGTTATCCTTATATAAGAACAGGATTATTTTTACATTTTATTAGTCGGCACATACCGAAAAAATTCACACGTTGCTCGTGTATGACTGAAAGGTGAGCGCCTCTGAGTAACTCATCAAGGTCTATATGCTTTCCCAAACCTAATTTATCTCTACATGGGGAAATAAATTTTTCGAAACGGGATATAAGCCAGTTATTACAACCAGCATAATTTAAAATAAAAATCTCTCCATCCTTTTTGCATACCCTTTTTATCTCATGTAAAATACGTAGTGGGTCGGGAACTACGGTGATAACATGAGATGCAATGACTTTATCGAAGGTGTTATCCGCAAAGGTCATAGATGATGCATCCATGTTATACAAAGTCACATTTGATAAAGTATAATATTGTTTTTTAACCTCGGCTTTATTTAACATCTCTTGACTAATGTCAATCCCAATCACGTGAGCACTTTTTGGGTATAAGGGTAATGATAGCCCAGTCCCCAAACCGACTTCGAGGATAGTCTCATTGGGTTTTACATTCATCATATGAAAAGCAGCATACCTTCCCTGCTCAAATATTTTTCCAAAGAAGCCATCATAAATCCATGCATAAAGCGAATATACTCTTTTGATATGTTCACTCATATAAGGTATTTTAATTATAATAGTTTATTAATGTCCGGCAAATATCATCTTGTACTTTATGGATACTACGTAAATTATTAAAATTATTCATTAAAATCGAAAAAGCAATCACATCTCCATTGGGGGTATTTATGTATCCGGAAAGTGTGGAAACTTTTGCAATATACCCTGTCTTCGCATGTACTCTATTCTTGTATTGCGGAGAAACCATTCGATCTTTTAATCCCCCATCCTTTCCTGATACAGGTAAAGAATCGTACAATACTTTACCATGGGGATGTTTATACATATATGTCAGAAGAGACGTTATCATATGCGGAGAGAACCTGTTACCTCTCGATAATCCTGAACCATCTTCAATTTGATATTCGTCGGGATGAAAACCCAGTTTATTCATAAAATTATGCAGGATATCTATCCCCGACTTAGTGCTACCCTCTCCATTAACATGCGCCCCTAAAGTTTTTAGTATCTGTTCAGCATAAAAGTTCTGGCTACGTTTATTGGTTACCGAAATAGTTTGTCCCATAGTAGAAGTAGTTTGTGTAATCCTTTCCCTATGGGCATCAGCAACATCTGTTTTATCAATTAAGCGGGCAGTTCCATCAACGAGAATTCCATACTTTTCTAAAACTTCTTTAAAGACCGTTGCAAGGTAAAGAGCCGGATTATACACAGTCACCCACTCCCTTTTCGGGGATGCATTAATCCAAAACTTACCGGTGATAAATATCCGATTAGTCTCGGGCTCGCGATACATTGAATAAGCATGTTCCTTTTTATCAGACGTACCTATACAGTTATTAAAAATAGTAAAATACGATGTATCCGGATTTATTAACAGAATTACAGCATTTCCTGGTTTTTTACTGGAAATGAGCGTTATATCGACACAATTATCGTTAAATGATAATCCACAGCTTGGAGCACAATACCATGCTGACAATTGATTTTTTGACCATGCAGGATGGGTATAGATACGGTCGAAGATTGTATCGTCTGCTATAATATCACCGGTAATCCTGGAAATTCCCCTGCTTCTGAGAGCACTCGCCCAGGATTCAGGAACAGCTAAAATATTACCATGATAAAATCTACCTGAAAGGTTGGGATCGCCGCTCCCTTTCAAGATAATATCACCCTTGAGTTTCCCTGAATCCGTTATTACACCGTTAGCTTCAATGCTTGTTTCATAGGTAAAATTTGGCCCTAAGTAATCTAAAGCCGCGGCAGTAGTGAGAAGCTTCATATTTGAGGCAACACTAAATAAATTGTTGCTTCGGTAATTATATACCGACACATTCTTTTTAAGAGATACAACGCTAATACCACATGATACCTGTTTCAGATCGAGATTTTTTAATAGGGTTTGAATTTGTTTGTTTAAATTATTTGTGTTTGCTTCCAGGTTTGTGGCAAAAAATATTCCAGGAAGGAATATATTGAAAATAATGAGAAAGAATATACCAATGTAAGGATATACTCTTACTGTAAACCTGAAAAAACTCATAAATCTTGTTAGCAGAGAAACCAAAGAGATTATTTCTTGCCTTTGGGATATGTTTTTGTTTTCTTCGATACCGGAATGTCAAACCGAGATTCTAACAAATTCTCAACTGTGTGCAGAATAAGCTCATCATCGAAAGGTTTAACAATAAAAATATTTGCGCCAGCTTTTGCGGAGGAAGATTCAACACGTTTTGATTTCTGGTCACTAATCATGATAGCTGGTAAACTCGGACTCATTTTTCTTATTTCCTGTAAGATCTCTATCCCGAGGTTCTCCTGAACTGTTGTGCTTAAAATTAAAAGATCCATCTTTCTTTCCTGGAGAATAGCCAGTGCTACTTGTTTATTTAAGGCAACCTCAGTTTCGTAGCCATGCTGCTCAAATAAATCTCTCAGCGTATCTACAGTTTGCCGTTCATCCTCTACAATTAATATCCTTGCAGAAGGCATAGTATCCCTTTCATGTTCTTTTGTGGATTATTATGCAAGGTAAAGTATACAAAATACTTTACGTTAATTTAGCCATAATAGAGAATGAAAATACCTATACTTACAGAAATTTCTAAAATTATCTCATAGCCCTCTGGATTTCCCTCTCAATGGCACGTTTTTTCAGATCCTCACGCTTATCAACTTTCGCCTTTCCTCTGGCAAGCGCAAGCTCTATCTTAACGAGACCTTCTTTAAAATATAGTGATAAAGGAATCATGGTATATCCTTTTTGTTTGATCTTCCCGGCTATCTTGCTTATCTCCTTCTTATGGAGAAGAAGTTTTCTAACCCTTTTAGGGTCATGGTTCTGTCGATTTCCCTGCTTATATTGCCCAATATGCATCTCATACATATGAATTTCACCATTATCAAGAAGAGCAAAACTCTCATTGATACTTACATCTCTATTCCGGATTGACTTAACTTCGGTACCAGTAAGCACAATACCCGCTTCGATCTTCTCCAGGATCTCATATTCGAAATATGCTTTCCTATTCTTGGCGATAATTTCCATGTATATTGTATATAATAATCCACTTAATTAGGGTTATATCCCAAATATATGAGCAAAAAAACCGAGCGTAATGAAAACTCAATAGTTAAATATGACCTAGAAATAGTAACAGATTGCAAACATGAATGCAAGGCCAATTTATTAAAATCCTTGACTTGATTCTCCATATTCTTTAAAATTTAGCGTTAGCCGAAGTGGCGGAATTGGCAGACGCGCTAGATTCAGGGTCTAGTAGTGGCAACACTGTAGGGGTTCAACTCCCCTCTTCGGCATTTATCTCAATTTACTACCCATCTTTCTCTTGAATTCTGCTTCTTCCCGTAGCTTCTTTGCCTCTTCTTTCATATCACTCATACCTTTCTGCATCTCTGCAAGTCCATACAGGTATGTATAATTAGGATTCATGTGGTATGCCCCTTTCGAGGCAACAGCGGCGTTACAAATTATATCGAGAAATAAACGCTCTATTCCTGATCCACTATATAATTGCGGAGACCCAAGAATAAGGGCATGAACAGGAGATGTGGTATCAATCATCTTGACATTCTTAATATTCGATAAATAGATAAGTCCTTCTTTCTCCAATTCAAGAATAGTATTCTTTGCCTCATCCATAACGGCATTTACCTTCTCATGAACGGTGTCAGCCTTCATTAATGTTTTCTCAGCAAAACTCGGTGAATGACAGGTATTGCAAACAGACAACATATCATTGCGTCTTTTCGTTAACTCGTTCTTGCCGACAGGAATACCTTCCCGGTTACTATAAGATAAACCGCCTCCTACTGGTGCATAGGCAAGTCCAAAACTGATATCATGATTGCCCTCGGACATATGACAGGTAATACACACCGGCGCACGTAATGCCTTGACTGATTGGGATTCTTTTAATATATTGGTTTGAGTTGCAGTATATACGGCCCCGTGTTTAGAAGAAATGTACATATCATAATGAGGATGGTCCTGCCCCGTATGACACGTCCGGCAGACCTCAGGAGTTTTTGCCTCAAGGGCACTAAAGGTATGTCTGGTGTGGCACGAATCACACTTAAATTGAATATTATGGCACTGCTCGCATCTGGCTAAACGGATATCTTTAGAAAGCCCTGTATCATGGCCATACTCTAACATCCTCTCCCAGCCGATAGAATGGCGGCTCTTCATGAATTCTTGGTACTGTTTGGTATGACATTTTCCACAGTTACCGGCAACAACCCGGAGATGCACCCTCTTATCATCACAATTACTTCCATCGGTCCGGAGATATTCCAGTTCAACGGCATCTTGTATCCATGGTTCTCTCTCAGGGTTAATATGGCATGCCTCACATCCCACACCATTCCTGGCATGGGCGCTAGCCTCCCAATCAGCAACCCAGCCGTGGGTTACACCTCGCTCCTCATGACATGTTATGCATCTTAAGGACTCATCGGTAATTCCCCGTTCAATCTTCATTGTTACAATCGGCTCAGGAGTTGCCTCTTTATGGGAATGGGAAGTAGTTACTATCTCCTTTTGCGTTGTACAACCTGTAAGCAAGAATAGTCCGGTAAAAGAGACAACGAACGCAAGAAGTTCTACAGATTTAACTCTGAATTGTAAGAGACAGATCATCATTTTTCACCTCCGTGAAATATCAGATTGCTATTATTATCTTGCAAAACTTTTCGCAAGTGTTACCTCACCTGCCTTATAATTTTTATGCCAGAGACTGTAGAGATAGTATACCAGATTACATGATAGATTATCACCTAATTATATCTGCATTATATCCGCTAAATTTTACAACAAAAGGGAGTATTTTTGAAGGAACGAGCGAAAGATATTATAATCCTTAGATCATTTACACTAGACTTCGAAATTCCTAAACATTAAAATACCTCAAATATGAACTATAAAGGCCGTAACGCAACTATTTTCATGATCGCTAGTAACGCCTTTCTATTCGGTATTAAGATTACAGCCGGTCTCATGTCGAATAGTTTGGCGGTTATTTCTGATGCTGTGAATTCGGTTACTGATGTCATTTCTTCAGTAATCATTTTCTTTGCTGTAAAGACTTCTTCGAAACAGGCGGATGAAGGACATCCTTTTGGTCATCACCGGGCAGAGCCGATCGCGGGTTTAATTGTTGCGATCTTTGCCGGTATCCTGGGCTTCGAGATGTTACATACATCTACGCTTAATCTGGTAAAAGCACATGAACATAAAATCGGCTCTTATACGATTGTCGTGCTCGTTATATCAATAAGTATGAAATTTGTCATGTCTAAATATTTCAAAAAGATAAGTCATGATATCAATAGCCCCGCCCTCATGGCAAGTTCCATTGATAGCAGGAATGATGTATATGTGTCTCTTGCCGCTATGGTGGGAGTCATCTGCGGATTTTTTGGGTATCCGCAAATGGATGATATCTCTGCGATCCTTATTAGTTTTTGGATTATTTATGCAGGATATAAGATTGGTGTGCAAAATATTGATTACCTTATGGGCAAGCAGCCTGAACCAAATATTATGGAAGAAATAAAAAAAAATCTGAAGCCGTTTCCGGTGTTATTGGGATCCATGATGTCCGTGCACATTATGTAGGCCATTATATTCATGTTGAAATTCACATATCCTTAGATCAGCATTTAACGCTGACACAGGCACATGATATTGGAAAGAAAGTACAAAGGACGGTTGAGAGTATTGAAAGCATTCATAAGGCATTTGTACATATAGATCCCGTTTAGGAGAGCATATAATTTCACCTGGTTGTATCGATAAAATTAGATAATATCTTTAGATGGTTTCAATTCTATAGAAGTAAATAAGGACGCCTATTTACAGAGTAAGATACTGCACACTGTTTTTGCATCTTTTATTATGCCTTTCTTTATCATATCGAATGCCTCACTCAATGTAACTTGTACAATACCCTTAATTGATTCATCTACCTGATAATTCGTTTGAGTTTTTATGAGCTTTGTTGCTTTAAAGAGATGCATAGTTTCACTGAGAATGCCCGGAGAGGGATAGAGAATTATAAGCGGCTCCAGTATACCGGCTCTATAGCCTGTCTCTTCTTCCAATTCACGCTCCGCACACGTATAAAAGATCTCACCCTTATCAAGAGTGCCGGCAGGAATCTCGTAAATTGTTTCTTTGATGGCATGTCTGTATTGCTGGATAAGAAGAATTTCATGTTCCGAAACAAAAGGGATAATAGCGGCTGAACCCGGATGCTCTACGGTTTCCCTCATCGCCTTTCTCCCATCGTCTAAGATAATCTCGTCCTTTCGAACCTGTATTTTTTTACCAGAATAAATAATCACAAAAGCACCTCCCAAGCTGGACAAGCCAGAAGTAAACAAAATTTATAATTACTTAAAATAAGGTGCAAACCAGATCTGGAAAGTATCCAAAAAGGTTATCTTTTAACGGTCATTGCGAACAAACCAAAGCCCGGAGCAAAATAGAGGAGAAGTAATCCCCCTTAGTCCCCCTTTAAAAAAGGGGGAAATCTGTGAGTATTTTAGAAAAGAGGGACTTGGGAAGCCTTATTAAAGGGGAAATACAGGAATTGTTCATTTCCATTCCTGCCTCCTAAACAAAAGAAATAACCACATTTCCCCCTTTTTTAAAGGGGGATCAAGGGGGATTAGGCGCTTCAGTCACTCCCTCTTCACAATGACATGACATCTCCATTTTAGACAACCCTTATCCATAACATCCTTACAACCCAATATTATTTTGTGTAACTACCGAAATTCCAATCGTTGTATCACCATTCGGTCATCCATCGGAAATACCGTATTTTAATAGGGGTAACAGACCGATCAACAATTGCCACTAACTTTTTTTCAGCCAATGTCTGAGATGCGTCAGCGTTAACAATGCGAGCGGTAACGTACACAGTAAATACATTGGTGTGGGTGGTAAGAAGATTTGAAACGGAGGTAAATATAAGGTCTTTTTCATCTTTGTCATCAACAAATCCATCACCGTCATTATCCATAGTATCGTTCGAAAAATAATCCATCCCGGTAACACTTGTTATCTGCCCAACAGTACTAAACGGACGCGCATTTATGATATTGTTTATCAGGGAATATCCCATTTCAGACTGGATTAATGCACTCCATGTGCCCATAGAAGTATTTGTGCTGGTACCCGGTAAGGCTGCTAATACATCAGATAGCGCAGTGTTGATATTGATACGACCAGGTACCTGAATTTCAGGACCGTCAATATCACCAGACTGGTTACCGGTATCGGTGCCAATAGCGCCATCGGCATCATCGTCAATAGTATCATCTCTTGGGTCTGCTATGGTAAAATACTCCTGAACAGTAGTATAGGTACCACCAAAAAGATTTATCTTCGCATTATCAACATAATTCGTGGATGTAGCATACGATGCATCCATCGTGTAAGAGTAATTAGTATTATAACCTACCGTTAGCAAATAACCTAACTCACCAGGTGAAATAAAGTCCTTGTTAGCGATTACCAGTTGCCGGGTATTGGTAAAATTTACATTGTTAGCGCCTATGGTTTTGTTCGCAGGTAAACCTGACCAGTTATCGGAACGTTCTATGATCGAAATTTTTCTTTGACCAATGGACGCTCTTGCTGAAGGTGGATTTGCACAGGTATCGATAATATATTGTGCACGGCTCATAAATTCATCGCCATTGATATTAATACATTCCTTCCATGCTGGACTTTTTCCCCCTTTCAAACCATCAACCATATGAATAAAGGAATTCAGATTAGGTTCAGCAGCGTCACAATCAGGCGGTGTTACCGCCAAATCGCCTCTTGCATTATACAATTTCGTTAAAAGGCCGCCTTCAGGCGGAACTCCACATGCCAGCACTTTTTGTATAAGAGCATCAATAAGACCAAGGATACTAACGGTATTAATATAGGCGCTTGGATATGCCTGATCTACGATAACATTGTGCGTGGGCTCTTGCAGGGTAACAGTAACTTCTATCGGAATACCATCACTATCATAATCATAAATATTAAGAGGACCAGGACTACTTACCATAAGGTTTGTTGTAAGGGTGGCTGCTGCATTGTCACCTAACACATAGTATACAGGGTTTAAGGCAGAAGGCGCGGCGCTTATCGTTGCAGCGCCTAACGTGTATACGGTAACCGTCCCTCCCCTGTTGACGATAAGATTCCAGCCTCCAATATCAATACTGCGATTAAATGGATTTACGAGTTCAACTCTATGGTATGCTGTAGCAGTGGCATAATAAAGCTCGTTGATAAACGGGTGGGCCTCTAAGCCATATCTGCCATTATAGATTGTGATGCTGTCATCCGCATCTCTATAATCTTCGATATGGGTTGCAATCTGATCTGCCGTTAAGGTATCTGTACCAAACACACAATGCTTCAATTGTGTAGAAATGTCGGCAACGGATGCAGTATTGATATTCAGACGGTAATAATTACTTCCCATCTGCAAAGCACTCAGCGTACCAGTGGGAGTTATAATATCATCGAAAGAATACATGGTAAGGCTATTTCTTATATTTTGGAAAAGGGTTTTATTGTTGATAATATTGCGTAATCTTGATTGATAGATCGCAGACGATGTATACGTCCCAAAGCATACATCAACAGCATCCAGCATGTTAAATGGACGGTCGTCACCCATGGGATTACGAACTTGTAACTGAGCTGCTGTTGTGCCTGTATTACCCGGTATACCATCGGCGCCACACCGGCCAGTGCTCGTTCCGATGATATCTTTTGCTATACTGTCAGTAAGAATATCTTGTAATCTTATATCATAGGTGGTTGCACCTGTACCGTAGAGAAAGGCTCCCGTTGCCCCTACAATATTCCCCGTCACATTGACATTAATCCGCGATTCTCCGGTATCCTCGATAAGAATGGCATATTGTGCCTTTACCTTTTTATCTAAGGAAAAAGGGGCATCTATCCATTGAGAATCCAGGACGCCATCTCCATTATTATCAACATCATTGCTGGCAGCCGTAGTATTACAAAATATCTTGCCCGTTCCCGTACCCAGCCATTCTTCCGTGTACGCATCATAATTTTCATCGTAACCCAGCGTTGTTGTACCAATGTAACAATAATTATTACCGTTATAAACCATAGTATCCGTGCCATACTTATCCATTTTTAACACGTACATGGCATATTCAAGTCCGGCATGGGCAGCCATTTCCGCCTGAACACCGTTGACATAATTATCGGTGGCTGCAAAATCGATGCTCGTAAGGTTCAAAAATACCATCCCCATAAGAGAAATGGCTACCAGAATAACTGCCACAACAATGATGACATACCCTGCATTTTTTTTATCGTCTTTATTGTCCATACGAGTTTACTTTATTTTAAATTTCATTGTGTAGGGCAACCTTTTCTGGTTACTATTCCCCGTGTACGTATTTAAGCGGGGAGCAAGGCTAAAGCCTTGCCCTACATCGTAATAAGAGATAACAGGGATACAAAAAAGTCTCCAAAGATCTGATTTAATGCGTTACACGGCAAGGAATCATGATTTCCGTGGTAAAAGTACCTATTTCCATCATACCGCCGGTGCCTGTACCATATATCTGTAATGTTACTTTAACCGAATCGGGCAAGCGACCAGTTGTAGTTCCATCGGTACTATTCCAGGTATTTACCCAGGTATTTACCCAGGTATTTCCAATACCGTATGCGAGGTTGAAATAGTTTATATTCGCCGCCAGTTTATAGAATGTAGCATCATGAGGATCAAAGCCCGACACATTTCCATAGATATAAGAGGCGTCATTATAGTGTGCCAGCATCAACTCGTCTACGTTATTTACGTAATAGGTAATAAGGGTAACTGGTGTAGAGGAGCCATTCGGCGTCAGTGATAGAAAGGTAAGGATACTGCTATTGTCTTTCGGCGGGGGAGTAAGTCCGGTTGCTTCCAACGGGGTAAAAGATTTAAAATAATCCACGGTATCTTTCAGTATAGCCCCCTTCAGGTTTCGGGAAATGTCGCTTATGGCTATCCTTGCATATTGATACATTTCCAGTTTATTTTCCGATAGAGAAAATACCTTTTTAGACTGATACAACAGGGTATAAGCCACACCCCACAGAACAGCCATGAGAGCTATAACAATTAACAACTCCAGCAAGGTAAAACCATTACGTCTTTTTTCCATAGCGATTTAACGTTTGCTTATATGTATATAAAGATATTGCACGAGAGATTAATGTGAAGTAAGCATGGTATTATAGAGACCCACAATAGTATTTGTAGAAATATAAGCAGCGCTTGTAGTCTCATATTCATAGGGATATTTAATTGTTATACTACCCGCCAATTCATTAACATCTACTACACGATACCAGATGTGATTTTGGATATTGCAGATAAAATGATTGACCGAAATCGTATTGATATTTGAGACGTTAGATACTATCGTACTATTATACGTAAAAGTGGCCGTGCCATTATTGGTTGTATAATTCTTGTACACGGCAGTTTGTTGTCTGAAAAGATAGGTTTCTGCTATCGATGTTGCAGTCCCATTGCCAGGAGTACTCATATCTACAGGGACAAGGACTGTATTCCATCCGTACAGGGAATTACCTGGTATTGTAATAACACCTGTACCTGGATAAAAATAACAGGCAGGGGTATTTGTTCCTGATATAAGGTTTACAATATCCTGAATATGATAATCCGGACCTCCTGAATTCTCCGGATACTTATACGATGCATAAGCAAGGGGAACCTCGGCTGAAATGGCACCGAGAGTTGTCTTCGCAATTTTACCGGTTTTCTGTATGCCTACCGGAAATAGCGCCATAACACCAAATATGCCAATCACCAGCACAAAGATGGCAACAAGGATCTCAATGAGGGTAAACCCCTGTTCCTTTTGTTCTTTATTTTTTGATCGTGGGAACATACGTAAAATCGATTGTTATTTTTTCATCTGACAAGTATTACCAATAATTGTCCGGGTAGTTATTACCCCCGTCTTTACATCTTTTAAGGTAATAATAGTATCTTGCGGGACGTTATTATTGGCCACGTTATGAGAAATACCATGAGGCTCGAAGTAAATAGTTTTTGTCCCACTGGTAAAATCCGTAGCATTATATTGCCAAAATCTTATATACCGCGGAAGTTGATACCTTTTTTTAAACGTCTCTTCTGTGTCTTCCACAATGAGTGTGCAGGGTGAGAAATCAGGATTCGTATAATAATCGGCATTCAAGATCAGTCTACAAGGTTTTCGTTTCGTTATAGCAAGGGTCTTTGCAGAAAATACACTGCTCCGTAATGTACTGACAGATCCATCAAGTCCGCCATGCAGAAAAACAGGAAGTATTATACCTGTTAGAATTCCGATAACAGACAGAACAATAATCAGTTCTACCAGGGTAAAGCCTTTGTTTTTACCGAAAAACCCCAGCCGGTTGTTAAGTTGCCTGACAAGGCTAAAGTCTCGCCCTACAGAAATTTTATATTTTTTCATGCGTTGCCGCCAAAGGCAGCCCCATTGAATGTAGTTTGGCAAACCAGATTATTGACCACCAATACCCTGCATTAATTTTATGAGTGGCACAAACATGGCGATTACAATAAAACCAACTGAACCTCCCAGAAATACAATCATTATAGGTTCTATCAAGCTGACCATAGCCTCCACTGCCCTATCTACTTCATCATCATAATTATCTGCTACCTTATTAAGCATAGCATCCAGTCCTCCTGTTTCCTCTCCGACCTCCACCATATTAACTACCATTTCATCACATATTTTAGAGGCTCTCAGAGGCTTCGTTATACTCTCTCCCCCTCTTATGCTATCATGAATATGCTGGATTGCCTGAGCCATAGCTGCATTCCCGGTAGATTCTTTGGCGTTATTCAGGGCATCTAAGATTGGTACTCCACTGGATATCAGGGTCGCAAGGGTGCGGGTAAATCTCGATATGGTAGATTTATTGATAATATTACCGAAGATTGGCAATTTAAATTTGGTCTTATCTATCAGCAACCTCATCTTTTTTATTTTCCCCAGGCATTTATAAAGAATGAAACCTCCTACCGGTACGGAAGGAATACACATCCATTGCGTTTTTAAGATAGTACTGAACAGAATAAGCATTTTAGTAGGAACTGGCAACTCCAGACCCAACTCTTCAAATATTTTGGCAAAATTTGGAACGATGAAAATCATAAGACCTATAAGAATGCCTATTGCAACAACCATAACGACAACAGGATAAATCATAGCGCTAATTATTTTTCTGATAAGCCGCTCCATCTTTTCCCGAAAATCGGCTAAGCGCTGTAAAATAATATCCAGGGTACCGCTCACTTCACCTGCCCTTACAATGCTAACATATAACGTATCAAAGACCCTTGGATGTTTTACAAAAGCTCCGGAAAGCGTACTTCCACCCTCAATATCCTCAATAACTTTCAGTATTGTTCTTTTAAATAGTCCTTTTTTCATTTGAGATGAGAGTATTTTTAACCCTCGTATGATAGGGAGTCCTGCATCCTGAAGTGTTGCGAGTTGCCGTGTGAATACCGTAAGTTCTTTCGATTTGACCCTGCCAAAAGAGATGGATATTCCGGTATGTTTTTCTAAGGCTCTATCGGATGAAACGGGCAGTTCTTTTCCTTTTTGACGAAAAGAAACCTCTTTGATGCTTGTTGGAAAATAGCCGAGAGCACGTATCTTTGCAACGGCATCATCTGAACCAGATGCCTCAAGTTTATCTTTTATGGTATGTCCCTTTTTATCAACAGCGCTGTATTGAAAAATAGACATAAATGTTACCTTAGATTGAATTTTACAAGATAAAACTCAACAAATTTTCTTTTTACTTACCTCTCTTACCCATCCCTCTTACCTGCTCCTTTTACCCTGTAGAGACGCAAAATCTTGCGTCTCTACAATTAAAGCCAGAGGTGTGTTGATTTATTGCTGAACGAAAAAAGATGAAAATTCTCTTATCATCCGGTTATAAGTACCTGAACATAAATATTTGCATACTGAAAACCCCTGTATACAAAGATACAGGTACAAAAATTTGTGGTCAGGTACTTACCATGAAGATGATCTCTATTTCAAGCCCGAAGGGCTGTCATGATTATAGATAATGAATAACCGCAAAATCAATAACCCTGAAGGGGTGAAATACTTATCAGAAAACAACGGCAAATTCCCAGGCAATGACCGGTATACACGGGTTTTCCATGCCACCCCTTCGGGGTTCAAACCCTTTCTTCTGCTCTTTTGCTATAATCATACCATCCCTTCGGGATTATGAGACAAAAACACCTTGATACTCTGTCACACCGTTTCTTTGGATTCTGTCTTCTGAATTCTCTATTCTGTTGACAAAAAGAATGTACAAAAATTTGTGGTCAGGTACTTACCAACATTGTTTCTCTCATAACTTCTTCGATTGTCGTTAATCCATCGTATACTGCCGTTAATCCACTATCTCTTAAGGTATTCATTCCATTCCTTTTTGCAACTGACCTGATTACATTTGTGTGCGCCTGTTCGATTGTTAATCGCCGTATCTCTTCATTCATAACCATAATCTCATATATTCCCATACGTCCCTTATATCCTATATTGCGACAGGTATTGCAGCCTTTGCCCCGAAAAAACTGTTTCTCTTTTACCTCTTCCCGTGTAAGGTTTAATTCCATCAAAGATTCTTCGGAAGGCATATATTCTTCTTTACATGAAACGCATATTTTACGTACCAATCTTTGGCTAATAACTACTTCTACCGTAGAAGCGATCAGATACGGCTTAATGTCCATGTCAACGAGACGTGTTATCGTAGTAGGGGCATCATTGGTATGCAGTGTACTAAAAACTAAATGCCCAGTCAACGAGGCTTGTATGGCAATTTTAGCTGTTTCTTCATCCCGTATTTCACCGACAAGAATAATATCAGGATCTTGTCGTAAAATAGCCCTTAAACAATTTGCAAAGGTCACGTCAATAGATGGGTTTATCTGGACCTGAATAAGTCCGTCAATATCATATTCAACAGGATCTTCAGTAGTAATAATTTTTGTGCCAATATCATTTAAATAACTGAGCGCCGCATACAGAGTTGTTGTTTTTCCGGAACCTGTCGGGCCGGTAACAAGGATTATTCCATTCGGTTTATTCAATAATTGGTGTATCGATTTTAACTCGTCCGGGCGAAACCCTAATACATTTAAATTGACAGACATAACAGACTTATTCAACAAGCGCATAACAATGCTTTCCCCATATTTCGTGGGAAGTGTAGAAACACGTAAATCGATAAGTGTTCCCCCAACGTTTAATTGAATGCGTCCATCCTGCGGCAATCTCCGTTCTGAAATATCCATACCGGATATAAGCTTTATTCGTGAGGCAATAGGTATTCCTAACTGTTTTGGCGGAGATATCTTTTCGTACAGCACGCCATCAATGCGAAACCGGATTTTACATTCATCTTCGAATGGTTCTACATGTATATCGCTGGCCTTATCCAGGATAGCATTCAGAAACATAAGATTAACCCATTTTTTCACAGGAGTCGTAGCGGCCATCTTTTTTAACTCTTCAATATCGATACACTCTCCCTTGATAAATCCGTTATAAGATGTATCCTCTTTGAATTCCAATAATAGCTGTTCAACAGATTCATGCTTTTTCGGATAATATTTTTCTATGGCGCGGACGACTTCATCCTTTTGGCAAAGCATCAATTTTATAGAATGTTTCAGGAGCAATCTTAAATCATCCAGGGTCTCAAAATTTAAGGCATCTGCCTGGACAATGGCAAGAATGCCATTTTTATTGCTAACGGGGATAATGCGATATAATTGTGCAATAGCTGCCGGTACCATAGCAATGATTTCGGGTGATATATCCATATCTTCAATCGTTACTATCTCTAATCCCAGATAATCACTCAGGGCTTGCATAATCTGTTTGCTCGTTACGTAATGAAGATTTGTCAAAATATCGCCAAGTAAACCGCCTTTCCGCCTTTGGATTGCCAGAGCTTCCTGAATTTGGTCTTCGGTAATTAAGCCTTTATCTTTCAATATTTGTCCAAAGAGTTTCCTCTTTGCTTCAGTCTTTAAACTTACTTTTGTTTTTTCTTTCATCTGCATAAAAAGCTTTAAAGCAAAATGGTATTACAAAGTTTTTTGTTCTTTAATCCTTTAGTCTTCTATCCCTGTAACCATAACGACCTCTTCCAGGGTCGTTTTGCCATCTTTTGCCTTTCTTAATCCATCTTCTTTTAATGTAGTCATTCCCATATTTCTTGCAGCTTCTCTTATCTCGTCAGTAGCAGCCATGCGATAGGTCATATCGCGCAGGGTCTCATTCATATCTAAGAGTTCATAAATACCTAGTCTGCCACGATACCCAACATTATTACAATTCTTGCAGCCTTTTCCCTTATAAAAGGAAAAATCTTTTAATGTTTCTATGTCATACCGCATCTCTAATAGCTTTTCAGGGTGATATGTAACAGGTTCTTTACAACCTGTACAGATCATCCTGACGAGCCGCTGCGCCATTATCCCTTGCAGTGAAGTAGCAATGAGAAAGGGTTTTACCCCCATATCAATCAATCTCGTGATAGCTGAAGGAGCATCATTCGTATGAAGGGTGCTCAAAACAAGATGCCCTGTCAAGGCAGCAGCAACCGCAGTATCCGCTGTTTCAGCATCCCGGATCTCTCCCACAAGGATAACATTCGGGTCTTGACGAAGCATAGACCTCAGGATTGCAGGAAAATTAAACCCGATTTTCTCGTTTATTTCACTTTGATTAACACCACGAAGGGTATACTCTATAGGATCTTCTGCGGTAATAATCTTTGTATCTATCTTATTCAACTCATTAATAGCCGCATATAAAGTAGTTGTTTTACCACTTCCTGTAGGGCCGGTAATCAGGAATATGCCATTTGGTCTTTTAATTATAGAGTAAAAACGCTTATAGTCGTTTTCGTAGAAGCCAAGATTTTGAAGGTTTATCATGGCAGCCGATTTTTCCAGAAGACGCATAACCACACTCTCTCCATAAATAGAGGGCAGGCAGGAAACCCGGATATCGAATTCTTTGCCTGAATATTTTAGACTAATACGCCCATCCTGAGGCCTCCTCTTTTCAGCAATATCAATATTGGCAAGTATCTTAATCCTGGAAATAATAGGATCCTGCAACCGTTTGGGTAGCACATCTGCTTCCTGGCATACCCCATCAACCCGATATCGTATACGTAATCTATTGGAAAGAGGCTCCATATGAATATCACTAGTCCGGGAAACAATCGCCTTATTGATGATCAATGAGACGAGTTGTATAATTGGACCTTCATCTTCTATAGCCTTTGCCTCACCGTAAGAATCTTCACCCTCTTCAACGGCTATTTCCCGGAGAGAGGACTTTGGGGTCTTAAGCTCTTTTAATAAGGTATCAACGGTTTCCGTAGGTTCAAGCTCGTAATATTTATGAATAATCTTCTTTATATTCTCCGGTGTGGCAAATACACATTTGATATCTGCGTTAAGCATAAAGCGCAGGTTATCGATAAATCCAAGGCTAGGCGGATTGCTTACGGCAATGGTGATAGTACCGTTATTTTTTGATATGGGTATGATATTGTGCTTTTTGACCAGATGTACCGGCAGTGAATGAATGGCTTCTGGTGAAATAGTAATTTTATCCAGATCAATTACCGGCATGTCGTAGAGTGCGGCGAGGTATTGAATTATTTCCTGATATGTCAGATATCCAAGCCTGACAAGTGCTTCCTCCAGTTGAATACATTCCTTCTTCTGAAGCTCTTTTGCACTATCTAACTGCTCTTTTTTCATGCCTCTTTTTAACAAGGCTTCTTCTAATTGGTATACAAAATCTTTCATACTTAATTTGCTTGAATTATATGATTAAGATATATTAAAATTTTGTTCCCTTTTAAAGTTTACATACTATAGTAAAACTCGTAGCATATTGCAATACTTATAAACCATTAATATATGAAATTATTAAAACATACTACAGAACATATACAAGAGGTCGTGATAGACCCCTATGGTGATATTAAAGCAAAATTTAATGCGCTTGCCATTCCCGGCGGCAGTCTGGGAAGGCTGGAAGAGTTGGCAACAGTTTATACCTCTATCAGAGATAGTGTAAATTGCACAATAAAACACAAAACGATATTTACGATGGCAGGAGACCACGGGGTCGTTGAAGAAGGCGTAAGCGCTTTTCCACAGCAAGTTACCAGAGAAATGGTTAAAAATTTTCTCAGTGGAGGTGCTGCCATTAACGTCCTTGCACGCCATATTGGCGCAAAGGTAATTGTGGTTGACTGTGGAGTCGCCTCGCATCTTGAATTAACGGGTCCCCATTTTCAGATAAGGAAAATTGGCCTGGGTACAAAGAATATGGTAAAAGGTCCTGCAATGTCGAGGGAAGATGCCATTCACTCCCTTGAGGCTGGTATTGAGTTACTCGAAGAAGAACTCAAAGAAGGGCTTGATATTATCGGCGTAGGAGATATGGGAATAGCTAATACCACCCCAAGCAGTGCTATTCTTGCTGTTTTGGGAAAACTGGATGTAGATATGGCTACGGGACGAGGAACAGGATTAGACGGAGATGCCTTGCAAAGAAAGATCTCTGTAATAAAAAAAGCAATTCAGGTTAATCAACCTGATCCCAACGACCCGATCGGCGTATTAGCAAAGGTAGGTGGTTACGAAATCGGAGGTATCGCTGGTTTATGTTTAGGCGCCGCACGGCGCCGTATTCCCATAGTTCTGGATGGTTTTATTTCAACAGCAGGCGCCCTGATTGCTCATGCAATCGAACCAAAAATAAAGGGATATCTCATTGCTTCCCATATATCTGCAGAAAAGGGGCATAAGCTTATGTTACAATTATTGGATAAAATTCCTCTCCTGGATTTAAACCTGAGATTAGGCGAAGGAACTGGCGCTGCATTAGGTATAAATCTGATAGAAGCGAGTGTAAAACTATTAAACGAAATGGCTACATTTCAAGAAGCAGGAGTATCAGAGCCAAATATATAATAAAAAATTTTAGTCTTCTCCAAAAAATTGCAGGTTGTAGTTCACAAAGGATATATCAAAGCTTTGTTGACAAATTCACGGTTCGGATTCAACATATTTCCTTTCTTTATCGTTACAGAAAAGACACAACACGCTGAATCGTCCAGAAGGCTGCTAACCCGCCGATCATATATGGTGGTACCAGTTCAGCCCATGTTGGCCAATTCACAGGGATTTGCTTCAAGGCTTTTATTATCAATTTTATCGTAATAACGAATAAGAGCTGACCGATTTCAACTCCGATGTTGAAAAAAAGCAGCGCTAACGCAACTGAATCCTGAGGCAAACCAATCTCTGACAGGGCGCCTGCAAATCCAAACCCATGGAGTAGACCAAAGATAAAGGCAACAATCCAGGGTGAACGCATTGCCAGACTATGCCTCCCTTGACGTATATGGAGCGCCTCTGCGGCAACAAACATGATGCTCAATGCAATAACCGCTTCTACAGGGGCCTGAGGTACCCGTACTACGTTAAGCATTGCCAGTGCAAGGGTAATGCTATGAGCAGCGGTAAAAGAAGTAATAGTCTTGACAAGGAGTCTCCACCGTCTGCCTACGATAAGAATTAATCCAAGAATAAAGAGTAAATGATCTATTCCCAAGAGGATGTGTTCTATACCTAACTTTAAGTAACCCACTACAGGAATAGATGCAAGCGATTCAGCATTCAGGTCAAGCGAGGGTGATTCAGGCTGTAAGATCGTTGTTTGAGATGATCCATCCAGACGCTCTATTTGTACCAGGACGTCCGTCATCGTTTTGCGAAGCCCATGAATAGAAATGGTACCATTCGTAAGTCCTTGTAGGCCGCAATCTATAGTCCAACGCATAACCCTGGCGCCAGTTGTAAATTCTCTCTGAGGCACACCGACCATTTTGCATTGAACAGGCAGTTCCGGCTCCAGGTGCAGTACCATATCTCCGCGTGCAGGTACCTTCCAAAGCACAGCATACCGGCCTGGCTGCATCTCTGTCAATTGGAGGTATGCCGGCCGCACCTCATGAGCTTCGAGTCGTGAGGTTACCAAAAAACTCCAAAAAGACAAAAAGGAGATTTGAACACAAAGGATAAAAATAAAGAGCCTTTTGCTCTTCACGGTGCAGATTCCCCCTTTTCAAATACTACCTCATACCGTTCACGAAGGCGTTGATATGCCGCGACGTTTGTTTCCTGACGCCGTGCGTACCGCCAATCATTCTCGACCTCACTGCGTATATCTGCCAGCGATGGCATCCGGCCTTCCAGACGTTCGAAAACCCTGACCAGATGGATGCCGTAACTGGATAGCACAGGACCTTCCCACTCGCCCGTCTTCAGAGAAAACACCGCTCTGGCAAAGTCATTCCCAAAAAGTTCTGCAACTTCTTGTTCGGAATACTGCTGGTAATCGTACTGCAGGAGAAAAGGATCACCGAGATCGGACGGCTCAAAAGAAATTGATTCTTTCCGTAAATCGCTCAGCAATGCCTGTGCAGTCTTCTCCGTCTCGACAATACCACGACGGTCTGTGCTAAAATAGATATGAGCAAAGCTAACTCGGTCCGGCTGACGATAGCAGTCAGCATGCGCTGTGAAATATTGCTGCAACTCAGAGTCAGTTGGGTCTTTTACTGTCAGCAGGTCTTCGTATAAAAACTGCATCTTCTGGGCAAGCCGACGCCGTATAATAGTATCGTCACGATCCAGTCCCAGATGCATGGCTTCACGGTAAAGGATTTCCTCCCGGATACGATCTTCGACGATTTCATGCAGTTCTTCCTCTGTGGGTGAGCGCCCCCTCTGCGCCGTAAACGTTTCACGCAGTTGCCGGATGCGCCCGTGTGTTATGGCCACCGGGACATCTTCTTTCTCCTTATTATCGCCCTGGTTAACCATAATGGAGATACAAAAAAGTACAGCGCCGAGTATCAGGAAATGAACCAAAGGTTCACGCAACAGACGGGAAATCATGAGCAGTAGTTTTGAAGTAGTACCACAACAATTATCAACCTCGCTCATCACGTGTGGTGTTTGTGAAAGCGGGCGCCCCCTTTCGAGGGCATCCGCTCCTTCCAGGTTATTGTTCATTGGCGTTATTTCCCTGGCGTATACCAAATAGGTGATGTATATGCCCTTTCCTGAGTGGTCATGGGGGCTTCCTTTGATAGTTCAATACCAAATCTCTTAGCATCATACGTTGTCCATCGGGGTGTCGGGATTTCGATCACGCGCGCATAGTAGAATGCCCGATGTTTTGGATTGAAGTCCGGATCCTTCCATACGGTGATCAGCTCCGGATCGCCAATTGTATTTGTCCAGGTAGCATTCTGAATATCAACAGTATTTCCCACGGGTAGAATCTTTCCTGTTTCAGTATCCGTTTTGCGTCCGTTGGTATCGCTCCATACCACGTCGTATATTTTCTCGTGTACTTCACCTTTCTCATCGAGCCAGCCTTTGATAATCTGGATGCGGTCAAGGTTAGCGCCGATGGGGTCTTTAAGTGCTGCGACAAGGAATGTTGGAGACTTGTCGGTAGGCGCCACGCTAAGGTCTCCCCCCATCGGGACACCCTTCGTGTAACCTATGGCGCCGGGATTGCGCGTCTGCGCGTCCTTCGCATCAAATTCCCATCCGCCAAAGAAGCGCACAATCATACGAGGACCAGTGGTGGCATAAGTCTCGCGGCGCTCCATGGCATCAAAGAGCGATTCGCGGGTGTTTTCAGTCGCCCATACAGCGGCGTAGCCGGAAGCGGTCTGTTCCCAACCCATAATGGTAGCCTTTTCCGTCTTTATAAACGGATGATTAGCACGAGTCGAACTTGGTTCTGAACTGGACGTTTTCCCAAAGAAATTCTCCTCTTCGATCGCTGCGAGTCCAGTATGTGCATCCGTCGAACCTATCATCCCAAACTTATATGGATTGATGCCGAGCTGTTGCTCAATCTTAAGGCCGTTTTTCAGCGCCGAACGGGCATACTCGAACTCCAGCATCTCCGGCTTTTTAAGTTCGCTGAGGTCCAGATTGCCCTTGTCCCAACGCTCGAAATTGGCAAACTCGTCGTTTGGAGAAAGAAATGGATGCGCCTCACCGTCACCCTTTATCTGCGTGGCCTCGTAGAGGCGCTCCCAGCGTGTCCTGTTCCTGGCATACTCGTAGTCAATCGGCTTACCGGTAAATGACTCAATAATCGGGAACATGCGTCCGTTGCTCAGGTTGCCGTTGTGTGCAATGGCAAGCACGTCGCCGCCGGTCTTCTTTTCGTAAGCAGCCATCCATTTCCACAGGTCACGGGGATTATCGCTGCCGTATGGTTTCATCGTGATGAAAGGCTCAACCAGTCCTGCCTTTGCGCCGCTATCGCGGAAGATCACATTGCGGTGCAGGTTGTTCCCGCCGGTGTTAGATGTCCACTCGTAGCCAATGAAGGCAGTAAAGCGACCGGAATCGTTCGCCTCTTCTGCTGCATTGATTGTTTCCCGCCAGGCCGAGCGGTAGGTCGCAGTGCCGGGGAAAGAAAGCAGGGCCTTCGGGAATGTTCCCTGGGAGAAAGCAATGATCATCTCGACCGCTGCATCAGCGCCCTTGCCATTCTGGATCATCTCATACCATTTCCGGCCTTGTGGGTCTGCCAGTACATTAGGATTGCCCCTCAATAGTTGCGGGAAAAAACCCATATTATCAGAGTGGTCGGCAACCACGAGAAAGTCAAGCGGCCGGGACAGCTTTACATGCTGGCCGCTGGAAGCCATGATATCCTCGCCTTTGGCTAAGCGGTATGCGTCCTTCGGGGAAAGGCGGCAGCCGAATGCGCCTGCGTCAAACGAGAATGAGGTGTGCAGGTGCGTATCGCCGAAAAACGGCCGCGTCGGGAAATTGCGGCCTGCGTAAGGTGAGTATGGCCGCTTGGGAAATGCCTTCTCGGCGGCTTCTTTATGGAATGTGCCGACGTCCGTAGTAACGTTTTCAGCAGCGTATCCCGCCAGCGCTATGCCAGTACAGAGAAAACCGGTAAATATCACGTTACAAAGCTGTACTACTTTCATACTCGTAACTCCTCCCTTCTGTCTGTAAATAGTAGTGTAATAATATAGCAATGGAAAACATAACAAATCAAGCCGCAGCTATATTGATCAACGACTGAAACCGGACAGTATATGCCGACGACGAAGTTTTGTAAACCACATGCACTCCGTTAGAGTGATCAATCTTTACCATAGAGACAGGTTTGAAACCTGTCTCTACACCTGAAACACGCGGAGAAACACAAGATTGTGCAATGGTACAGATGCAAGATTCTGGAGACGCAAGATTGTGCAATGGTACAGACGCAAGATGTTGCGTCTCTACTAATCCCGTAGGGATGTCATGATTATAGCAAACGAGAGAGAAAAGGATTTTGAACCCCAAAGGGGTGACATAGGATATCTGCGTTGAGATGTCATCCCTTCGGGATTAGGTGTTGTTTACCGTATTTTCTATAATCATGTTTCCCCTTCGGGGTTCTCTTACTACACGGTTGATTTAGTCTTGCAAGATGAATCGCACCGTTGAACTCCTAGTGGAGAGACAGGTTTTAAACCTGTCTCTCCATAGCTTACATCACAACCAAAACATCCATACATGGAATGGCTAACCTGACACTATTCTTTACTCAAATGCGATAGGGTTCGTACACAACATTCCGAGGGCTGCACAAAGTAGTATTCCACTAATGACTGTCAACGTAATTCTATACCTGAGAATGTCAAACTGCGTTGAGATACCACCAAAGAACATGACGGACGCAAAGAGTACCGTAAGCATAATGTAATTATCGGAATTTTGGTTAGCTTGTCTGGCTTCCTCATGCTTCTGTGCCGATTCTTCGTTCAGCCGTTTTGCTTCTTGTTCCGGTTCAAGTCTGTATTCCTCCATCATAAAAGGATGCGACGGCGCCCGGGGATTCTCGATTGGTCTGGTAGCAAGCCATGCATCAGTTGCCCGTTTTGCTTCGGGTCTGAAACGTTGATAAAAGAAGTCAGCAAGAGATTTTTGGTTACGGCTGTTGGCTTTAAGATACTCAACAAAGAGTATCCCATCTATCATGCGCATTTGTCCGGCATGCGCCGTTTTTTCTGAACTCCTGCGTCCTAAGTCATTTACTTCACTCAATCGAAATATCTGAATCCCTCCCCACTTTGTAGCCTGATAGGTGCACCATGCTGAAGATAGTGTCGCAAGGGCGATAATAACTGTTGTCGCCAGCTCAATAAAATGTTTGAAGCGTTCTTTTTTATCAGGTATTTGGTCTCTTGCCATAATAACCTCGTCGTCCGAAAACTTATCACATGAAAAATTATCCTTATTTTATAAGTGCTTTTCCAAAATCGCTTCTGTCACGATGGTTTGAATCTCTTATCACGAAAGGTTAACTTTATACACCATAACGCCCTTGGTTGCTTCCCAGTTTGTCCAACAACGGTCTCAAGTTATCTGTACAGAAATATTTGCATACTTTACTATATTTCTTCTTCCTTCAGAACTCATTCTTACCCGCACTTCTATCCGTACCATGGAGTAACACAGGATTATCTCAAAAGAGAGCAATATCTTGTCATTGCAAGAGTAGAGACGTAAAATCTTACGTCTCTACCGAAGTAACTCCCCTTATCAAAGGGAGACAAAGAGGGTTGTTCATTCTAGCATTTCCACAAGAGGTTGCTTTGGAAAAAGCCCCCACAATAACGGGCAAAGATGGTGCAAATTCAGTTTATGGGATACATGATACACAATAAGCTGTCTCCTGTATTCTGGCTTCTGAATTCTGTATTCTCCTGATAAAGGGAAATGTAAAAAAACTTGTGATCTGGTACTTATTATCGTCTTGCGCCATTCCAGGAATTTCAGCAGGTTCTATTTTTTTCCTAGCATACCCTGTTTGAGTGAATTATCAGCGGGCTTTTCCCCTAGCCAGATGGCAAACAAGGCCTTTTTAAAATCAAGTCCGCTGATTGTTCCCATCGGTTTTCCTTTCCTATATACGTGTACTCCTTCTCCCGGAGCGTAGATAATATCATAAATATCCCCTTTTCGGACTTCTTCTGTGAAGAAAGAATTAAATGTATCAATGCCTTCCTTGATAGGGTCAAGGTTCCCCATGGTGGCATTAGCAAATCCTTCGTTCCACGCATCAACCAGTTCTTTGCCGGAAACTCCATCATAGATAAACTGCATCCGGATTGCCATAGGCTCATCAGCATTGACAATCTTTTTCGCATCACTTTCTTTGTTTCTGAGATAAAGCCCTCCTGCATAAACCTTCACAAAATATTTTTTGCGCAGCCCTGCCCCGTTCAAATTGAGATCTTCCTTACCTGCCATGATCGTGTCAGGCAAGTTCATACCGCCGATTTCCTTTGCCTGTGTCGGCGCTATTATTGCCAAAGCAAAGAATATTCCTATAAGTATCTTTCTGATCATCGTTAACTCCTTTCTTACTGTTTACCGTATTGTTAAGAATATGACAACAAAAAGCACATCGTTATTTTCTCCTCTTCTCCCAATCTTCCTATTTTTTTAACACCTAACCCGAACGAGCCGGGAGAGACAAAATCCGAAGCATGAAATCTGAAAAGTTTCACAATTACTTGTTTATTTTTGTGACTTTTGTGCCCTGCAAGCCAATACCTGCCATCAATCCCTTCTGATCGATGAAAAACGCATATATCTGTGATTGTAAAGTTGTGGTTGTCATCGCTTTGGCTGCACCTATATCCATAACTACGATGCTCGGGCCAACCCCAAGCTCCCAGCCGTCACTCCTGTCGAGCCAGGACATTGCAGAGTCGCTCATGAAAAACAGCACATATCCATATTTCTGTGCGCCTGCTTGCAGTCCATACGAAAGCTGAACAGTATTGTAATATCCGGCAGTATTTCCACCCTTAAGGAGAGCGCCCTCTCCATATTGTCCACCTACAATAAACCCCCCTTTGACAACGCTCGGAAAGACGAGAATACCACTTGCCTTTTCTCCCAGCGCCTTAGCTGCCGGAGATTTCGAATACAAATTCTCCAGGGTGTTTTTGACTTTACGGTCAATTTCCTCCGCGGTAGCCGCTCCGGCTGGATTTTCACACATAACTATGCCCGTAGTGAATGCAAGTATGAAAAGAATGACTGTCAAATGAATGTGTCTCATAATTATATTCTCCTTTTTGAATGATTACTTATCCGTTTTTATGAGAGGTATGTTCACAGCAATTTCATAAACCAGCGCCGCATATATCTTGTTCTCAATCTGGTAGTAGCGTACCACCTTGGCATCAGGCAATACCTCGCGGAACTTGGGGAGATACACCTTGCGGAGCTTCAGCGCCAGCGTCTCGATGTTTATATACTCATCAAGCAATTTTTTGGCAGTATCATTGGTCATCTTGTCATAGGCATCCCTATAGTCCCCGATCAATTTCGCGGTGCGTACGCGAAGAAGGAATAATTCATTCTGATACTGATTATAGACAGGCCAGAAGGCCTTCGCCTCAGCCTCCGTAAGCTGCATGTTATCCGCAACAAGGAGCTTCTTGTCTGCGCGTACCTTCTCGATGACTATTTGCATGTTGTCCGCCGGTTTATCCTGCGCAGACGCAGTAACGGCCAATGTCATGATCGCAACAAATCCTATACATAAGAGTTTATTTTTACTTCTTATATTCATTGGTTTCCTCCTTTTGTCATTTTTTAATATAACATTAGCGAATAATTGAAACAAGTATTACTCAGTTAACTACCGCAATAACAACATTCCCCAAGATTATGAAAGGTAACATGCCCAATAAAGGTTAGTAATGCAACCGCAACAAGCCCCCCCCAATAATCTAACAGTCAAATCCTCCTTTAATACCAAAACCTCTTCCCATAACCACCAATCCCGTCAACAATCTGCATAATACTACTGATATTCCAGACGATAAAATTCATCAATTTTTTCCCTTTTCTATTTTGCATACTTTTTTAGCAATTTTTCTTTTGCATTTTTGTATTCTTTCTCTGTTATTATCTTCTTCTGATATGCTGCATCGAGATCCTGTAATTCTTGTCCCAGACTGGAATTCGTTGTTGTCTGTTTAATCTCTGTTCCACCCCCTCCCACAGCCGATAAGATGAATGCAACAGGCAAAATAGGCTATCATACAGCACCATACCAAATGTCTTTTCATAGATACGACTCCTTTCATCAGATGTCTCAGTGAGTCCTCTCACCGAAACAAGAATTAAACCCCATCGCCGAAACGAACCTGGGGTCACCGATAGTGGGTCTCGGCGTGAGAGGGACACGCAGAAACATCGAAATAAGAGTGGTCTCCACCCTTCACTTTATCAGGAAATAATTATTCACACATTGTACTACGATAACAAGCACCGGGCGGAACTATGGTTCCTTTTGCTCATGCAATCCAGGCACGCGCCTGCTCAAGTTGTGAAGGAGTAAAATACTCTGTTTCAACTGACCGGAAAGGTTTCCCGGTAAACGCTAATACCAGATTTCTCCACTTTTCATCTCCAACAATGGCAATTTTTTCAATATCACTATCGTGTTTTACTTGAAAACTGGTATCCTCCCAATCAGCTCCTTTCTCCCATCCGAGAAAGTTCTGCAGGAACACCAGTATCTTTATCTTTCCTTCTCTTTTTATAACTTCTGCGGCAACTGTTTGCATCCGGTCCGACTCTGCTTTTTTTAATTCACCCGTTATCCTGATGCTTATCAGATTGCCTGATGAACTGATAACTTCAAATGGCATAGATATCACCTTATTCCTTTACCCTTTAAAATTCACATTTTACGAGCATCTTGAGTATATAATATTCTTCACCGATGATTGGCCAGGGTATGATCATCCTGTATGCACTAAATTAACCTCTTTCTTAAATTTCCCTGTTCAGGACAAAAAAGCAATCTTATTATTTTGTATCAATTTTTGCCGAAAAAATCAAAAAAAACTTGCAATCTCTTTCATTCCTGTTGTAATATCGCCGTAATATGATTATCGTTGTCGCTATTGTTTTCCTTGTCACCGCCCTCCTCTATCCGGTTATCATCCATCTCATGCGTCGGCTTGCTGACTATTCTACAAACCTTCTCGATGCAAATCCCGAAACCATCTCGGTGCCTGGCAGTGCCATTGCCAGGCGTGACAGCGATACCGATGCCCATAATTACCGGGTAACCCTCTACGCTGCCCGCATTGGTGAAACTGTGGGACTGAACGCATCTGAAATGAGATCCCTCATAAAAGGTTCATTTCTCCATGATGTTGGCAAGGTCGGCATACCAGACAACATTCTGCTGAAGCCTGCACGTCTTGATAAATTTGAGTTCAAGGTTATGCAGACCCATGTAAACCAGGGAGTCGAAATTGCAGGACGTTCTTCATGGCTGCATGACAGCATTGATGTAATGTAGTTACTCAAAATACTGTTGGGTTATAGGAGGGGCAAACCTTGTGTTTGCCTTGTTTATGGGAAAGTGCAAAGGTTTTATGATTTGCAGATTTAATTTTACACCTTATTTTGAGTAGTTACGATGTAATTAAGTACCATCACGAAAAATATTCGGGCGGAGGTTATCCGGATAATATCAGCGGAGAGCAGATTCCTGTTAATCGAAAAATATTTCAACGCCGGTCTCAAAATACTGCGGTACGACTCATGAAACAAATCTGCTGAAAAAATTAAAAATACTTGCAATTACCTCCATTTTTTGCTTCCATGAATTATAACCTCAAAGTAAAAAACAATTTCTTATCATCTACCCTGCGTTTGACCGGCTCAGCGATTTAACCAAAATATCCGGGCAGCACATGTGGCGCACGAGCAAGCACCCATGCGTTAGAACAGTAACGAGAGGATATTAAAACGATGAACAACACAATGGACGAATTATGCGTGAACACCATCCGCACTCTGGCGATGGATGCCGTGCAACAGGCAAATTCCGGTCACCCGGGAACGCCGATGGCGCTGGCGCCGGTGGTTTATTGTCTGTGGCAACGTTTTTTACGCTTCGATCCTGGCCATCCAATCTGGCCCAACCGCGACCGCTTCGTGTTGTCGGTGGGACATGCCTCTATGCTGCTCTATGCCATGCTGCACCTGACCGGGGTAAAAGCGGTCAATCCCGAATACGAAACGCCCGGACATTTATCCGTAACGCTGGAGGATATCAAGCGCTTTCGGCAGATTGACAGCAAATGCCCAGGCCACCCTGAATACCGATGGACTTCGGGTGTTGAGACGACGTCTGGTCCATTAGGACAGGGGGTGGCAACGAGTGTCGGCATGGCCATCGCCGAACGCTGGTTGGCGAGCTACTTCAATCGCCCGGGGTTCGACCTTTTCGACTATAACATTTACGCCCTGTGCGGCGACGGCTGCATGATGGAAGGGATCTCCGGAGAGGCCGCATCATTGGCAGGACACCTCAAACTCGCCAACCTCTGTTGGATCTACGACAACAACCACATCACTATCGAAGGAAACACGGCGCTGGCTTACAGCGATGACGTGGCCACGCGCTTTATCGGTTACGGCTGGAACGTCACACGGGTGGGCGACGCCAACGATTTGGAGATGCTTGAGCGTGCCTTTACAACATTTAAAAATACGACCGATCGACCAACCCTGATTATTGTTGACAGCCACATCGCCTACGGCGCGCCGCACAAACAGGATACGTGCGCGGCTCATGGTGAACCGTTGGGCAAGGAAGAAATTAAGCTAGCCAAGCGTCATTACGGCTGGCCGGAAGATGCTGAGTTCCTCGTCCCCGAAGGGGTGCGCGAGCTTTTCCAGGCAGGCATCAACGCACGCGGGCGGGCGCTGCGTGACGCCTGGTGGACTAAGTTTGAGGCATATAAACGCCAGTACCCCGAACTCGCCGACCATGCATATCGCATGCAGCGCCGCGAGCTGGCGGAAGGCTGGGATAAGGGATTACCGGTTTTTCCTGCGGACAGTAAAGGTATTGCAACCCGGGACGCTTCAGGCCAGACACTGAACGCGCTTGCCAGGAACCTACCCTGGCTGCTTGGCGGTTCGGCGGATCTCGGACCTTCGTGCAAGACGCGCCTGACCTTTGAAGGAGCCGGGGATTTCAGCGCAGGGAATCCCGCCGGACGGAATCTCCATTTTGGTATCCGGGAACACGCCATGGCCGCTATTCTTAACGGGCTATCACTGTCTAAGATTCGACCCTATGGATCAGGATTCCTGATCTTCAGCGACTATGCCCGACCAGCCATTCGTTTGAGTGCGCTCATGGAATTACCGGTAATCCATATTTTTACGCATGATTCGATCGGAGTGGGAGAAGACGGGCCAACACACCAGCCGGTGGAACAGTTAGCGTCCCTGCGCGCTATCCCCGGATTAGTCACCCTGCGGCCGGCGGATGCCAATGAGGCAGTCGAAGCCTGGCGTGTTATCATGCAGTTCCGCCATGAGCCGGTGGTACTAATTTTAACACGGCAAGCGCTGCCAACCTTGAACCGCACGAAATACGCCGGTGCAGAAGGCGTACGACGCGGAGCGTATATTCTTGCAGACGCTGATGACGGCAAACCCGAGGTGTTATTGCTCGCGACTGGCAGCGAAGTCTCGCTTTGTATAGAGACATATGAAAAACTCAAGGCCGATGGTATCAAGGCCCGGGTGGTGAGCATGCCGTCATGGGAAATCTTCGAACGTTACTGTCGCGAACGTCCTGACTATCGCGAACAGGTTCTGCCTCAGGCTGTCACTGCGCGCGTCTCGGTTGAGAAAGCATCCACCCTCGGCTGGACACGCTATGTCGGCATCGGCGGCCATAGCATCGGCATGGAGACTTTCGGGGCGTCGGCGCCGCTGAAAGAACTGCAGAAGAAGTTCGGCTTTATTCCCGAGAACATCATCGTAGCAGCCAGGGAACAGATTGCTAAAGTGAGGTAATCTATGCGCATCGTAATAGGTTCAGATCATGCCGGATTCGAGTTGAAGGAGGCGGTGAAAGCCTTTTTGATCGAGGAGAACCGCGACGTCCTCGATGTAGGCACCTACAGCAAGGATCCCGTAGACTATCCCGACTACGCCGAAGCCGTCGGCACAGCCCTGCGCGAACGCCGGGCCGAACGCGGCATCATCCTTTGCGGCAGCGGCGTTGGAGCATCGATGGCCGCAAATAGGATTCCCGGCATTCGCGCAGGGCTGTGCCATGACACCTACTCGGCACACCAGGGCGTAGAGCATGATGGCATGAACGTGCTGGTGCTCGGAGGCCGTGTCGTCGGCATTGAACTCGCCCGCGAGCTGATACGCGCGTTTTTAAATGCAAGCTTCACGGGCGAAGGGCGTCATCTGCGCCGGCTCGCCAAGATGACAGCGATGGAGAACCGGTTGCGCGCGCTACAGGTCTTCGGCCAGTCGGTGTGGCTTGATTACATACGCCGCAGCTTGATCACCAGCGGTGAGTTGCACCGCCTGATTGATGAAGACGGCCTGCGAGGCGTGACCTCTCATCCGGCGATTTTCGAAAAAGCCGTCGCCGGAAGTTCAGACTACAAGGAGATTCTCGAATCGCCGGAAACGCGGGCGCTGGATGCGAAGACACTCTATGAGAACCTCGCGGTCAGCGATATTCAACACGCTGCCGATGCGCTCCGCCCCGTGTACGAGGAGACTTTGAAACGCGACGGGTACGTTTGTCTTGAGGTCTCGCCATTCCTCGCGCACGATACGGCGGGTACGATGGATGAAGCGCGGCGATTATGGCAAACAGTGGGGCGCGATAATCTGATGATCAAAATTCCGGCCACGCAACAGGGCATTCCCGCCATCCATCAACTCATCAGCGAGGGCATCAATGTCAATGTGACGCTGCTCTTTGCGCAGGAAGCTTACGAGCAGGTGGCGGAAGCGTACATTGCGGGGCTGGAGAAATTTGCCACCCGCGGCGGCGACCTGGAGCGAGTAGCCAGCGTTGCCAGTTTCTTTATCAGCCGAATCGATAGCGCTATCGACGGGCTTATCACGGCACGATTGCAGGTAACGACAAATGCAAGAGAGCAAAACCTCCTGCGCGGCCTTACCGGCAAGGTGGCAATCGCCAACGCCAAGCTCGTCTACCAGCGGTATCAGGAACTCTTCAGCGACCGGCGCTGGCAGGAACTGGCGGGCCAGGGTGCACAGGCACAGCGCTTGTTATGGGCCAGCACGAGTACAAAGAATCCCAGCTATCGTGACGTCGCATATGTAGAAGAACTGATCGGGCCTGATACCGTTACCACGATTCCTCCTGCTACCTTCGGGGCGTTTCGCAACCACGGGCGGCCGCGCGCAAGTCTTACGGAAGACGTCGATTCTGCCTGTGACACGATGCGTATGCTCGCGGAAGTCGGAATCTCCATGAAAGACGTGACCGACAAGTTGCTTGCTGAAGGCGTGCAGCTCTTCTCTGATGCCTTCGATAAGCTGCTGAAGGCGGTGAAAAAACAAAGCAAGGAAGCGGGAGAGGGAAAAATCAATCGGCTGACTTATAAACTACCAGATCCCCTTGCTGATGCGGTGAAAGCATCGTTGGCAGAGTGGCATGCACAGGGGAAAGTCAGAAGACTCTGGGGCCGGGATGCATCGCTGTGGACTGGCAGGGATGAGGCGCAGTGGCTCGGATGGCTCGGCATCCCTAACGGCCAATTAGCCCACATCCAACGCCTAGCCCGTATTACCGAAGTGGCAAAGAGTGCAAGGTTCTCGCATGTCCTGTTGCTGGGTATGGGGGGATCAAGCCTCTGTCCTGAAGTGATGAAGACGACCTTCGGTACGATCCGTGGTTTTCCGGAACTTCACGTTCTCGATTCCACCGACCCGGCGCAGGTGAAGACTTTTGAGAACAAAATTGATCTGAAAAACACGCTCTTCATTGTCTCGAGCAAATCGGGATCGACCCTTGAACCCAACATTTTTAAGCAGTATTTCTTCGACCGCGTCATGCAGCTCGTTGGCATGAAAGAAGCCGGCCGTCGCTTCATCACCATCACCGATCCCGGCTCAAAGATGCAACAGGTTGCAGAAATCGATGGATTTCGGCACGTCTTCTTCGGCTGGGCGAATATCGGCGGACGTTACTCGGCGCTTTCCGATTTCGGGCTGGTCCCTGCAGCTATCATGGGAGTGGATGTGGCGAAGTTTCTGGATAGGACCGAGGAGATGGTCTATGCCTGCATGCCGTCGGTTCCGGTTGAGGAAAACCCGGGTGTCATACTCGGCACCATCCTCGGTGTAGCTGCGAACCAATTCGGCCGCGACAAGGTGACGATCATTACTTCGCCGGGCATTTACGATCTTGGTGCCTGGCTGGAGCAGATGGTTGCCGGGTCAACGGGCAAAGAGGGCAAGGGATTGATTCCGATCGATCGCGAGTCGCCCGGCAAACCTGATGTTTATGACCGCGACCGCATTTTTGTCTATTTGAGATTGCTGTCGGCACCAGATGCCGCACAGGACAGATTCATTGAAGATTTGGAACACGCCGGTCTCCCGGTCGTGCACATTGTGGTAGACGATCCTTACAATCTTGGCGAGGAGTTCTTCCGATGGGAGATCGCCACCGCAGTGGCCGGTTCCATCCTCGGCATTAATCCGTTTGATCAACCGGATGTGGAAGCAAGCAAGGCCTCTACGAGGAAGTTGACCGCCGAGTATGAAAGAAATGGGACGTTGCCCGAAGAGATACCGATCTTCACAGGGGAGGGAATTAAACTATTCACGGATGAGAAGAATGCAGGTGCATTAGCGAAGATGGTGAACGATAATCCGACGCTGGCTGGGTATCTCAAGGCGCATCTAAACCGGCTTAGCGCAGGCGACTATTTTGCGCTTCTCGCCTATATAGAGATGAACGAGGCGCATGAGCGCAAGTTGCAGGCGATACGCCACTTAGTTCGCGATACCATGCGCGTAGCCACATGTCTGCAATTTGGACCTCGCTTCCTGCACTCGACAGGACAGGTATATAAAGGCGGGCCGAATACGGGCGTTTTCCTGCAAATCACGTGCAATGACGCTATTGATCTGCCTGTGCCGGGACAAAAGTACACATTTGGCATCGTCAAGGCAGCCCAGGCACGGGGTGATTTCCAGGTACTGGCAGAACGGAACCGCCGCGTCTTACGGGTTCATCTTGAAGCGGACGTCGGCGCTGGCCTGACTACGCTGCAAAAAGCCATTACTGCGGCGCTGATGTCGTAGCCCGATCATATAAGGAATTTTATTTATGCGGATTTCAGGATAGTACGAGTAAAAAATTCTCATGAGAATAAACTATGCGGTGAGGAAGTTGTAAGTAATTCTTATTGAAAGAAAAAATACAACCCCCTGTTTCCCCTTTTGGTAAAAGGAACTAACATGATGTTAAGGAATTTCAAATACAAGTCGCCAAAGGATTAGTTTAATGTATAAGAATTTCAAAGTTTATTGAAATCACAGAACACTGTCAGGGTTGAGAACCCTGACAGTGTTCATTTCCATTCGCCCCTACGTGTTGCTGCAAACAAAGTTGCCGAAGGCATATTTTAATGTTTAGGAATTTCAAAGTTTGTATCATAGCATACGAAACAACCCCCTGAATCCCCCTTTCTTAAGGGGGACTTGAAGAAATCCCCCTTAAGAAAGGGGGCTAGGGGGTTGTCTCTGTTAGTAAAGAGGGTCAGGAGGTTATTTTTAACCGATATTTTCCGTATATTCAAAAAGTCGCTGCCAAAGGCAGCTTAATTTAAATATATAGGATTTCAAAGCGATTCAGTAGTGGCAAGGCGCGCCTTGCCACTACAAAACCCTTTATGATATGAAAGAGGAGTTAATAATTGCCGGGTACATTTGGTATGTGTCCGGTCTGGGTATTACTTAAGGAGCAGAACGATGAGCACGAATGATTCAATGAAGCAAAAAACGGATGTAGTCAGCCTGGCCGATGAGGAAGGGGTGAAGCAAGTTCTCGTGAATTCAGTACTTGGCCTTTGGGATGTCGTCAATAATCTTACCCGGCTCAGGCCATCCCGGCGTGACCGCTACCGTGTGACGATCTTCGGCTCAGCGCGGGCGAAGGTGGGAACGTTCGGTTACGAGGAGACCAAGCGTGCTGCCGCCGCACTGGCCAAGATGGGCTGCGATATTATCACCGGCGGCGGTCCGGGGCTGATGCAAGCCGCCAACGAAGGAACGGCTACCTCTCCGGAACGTGCCCGGTCCGTTGGAATCCGGGTTGATTTACCCTTTGAACAGGAAGTCAATGCATTTGTTACTCAGGCGTTCGAGCATCGGACCTTTTTTACGCGTCTGCACCAGTTCGTGCTTACCTCCGACGCTTTCATCGTTGCGCCGGGGGGAATCGGAACGGTACTGGAAACTATGATGATTTGGCAGTTACTGCAGGTACATCACCTTGGGAACACACCTCTGATTCTCGTAGGAAAAATGTGGCCGGGCCTTATCGAGTGGGCGCGCAATTCTATGCTCTCTTCCGACCCCCCTTTGGCTAACGCCGAGGATATAACAATTCCGCACTGCGTGACAAATGCCGATGAAGCAGTCGCACTCATACGCGAGCACCACCAGATTTGGCTGTCTGGACACCGTGGTGATATGAAATCTATATCTGAACAGGTATAGTCATGATCAAAACCAAGCAAGAAATAGTCCGTCAGCTTAAATCCGACATCCCGTTGTTTGCCAAATTTTCAGAGGAACTGCTGGATAAACTCGCGAACAGCTCTCGCATCGTATCGTTCGAACCGAACGAGTCCATCGTGCATTACGGCACAGAGGCTACGCACTTCGGCGTGATCCTGACCGGTATGGTAATGGTGTCGGTGATTGCCGACGGTGGTACACGGCTAGAGTTGGGACGGCTCGAAGCGGGAAGCACATTTGGCGAGCTGGCGTTGACGACGGGCGAGAAGACTCAGGCAGAACTCATCGCCGAGACGCGGTGCGAGGTGTTGCTCATCCCAGTCTCGGTGTTTCAGTCGATCATCGTTGCCGAACCACAGGCCATGCAGCACATTTCACGGACAATTTCCGGGCGGTCCAGGATACTGGCTGCCGACCCGGCGAAATCAGCCGCTGCCCTCCGGCAAGGCGATGATCCCTACGGCTTTAAGCTCAAGGGAGAACGACCGGAACACATTCTCGTGGTCAACTGCGGTTCATCTTCGCTGAAATACACCTTCTACGATACCGAAGATGAAGGCCGGCACGTACGCGGCCAGGTCGAGCGAATCGGGCTGGAAGGTACATGCCATGTTCATCGCGGGTCAAAGGGTGAAGTCAAACGCGAGTTGCCAGGGTCCGGATTTGCCGGGGCGCTGGCGGCGATGGTGGAGGCGTTGCGGGGCGAACCGGAAGTTAGCGTTGTTGCACATCGTGTGGTGCACGGCGGCGAGCGATTCACTGAAGCAACGCTTATCACGGACGACGTGCTCACGCAGCTCGATGCGTTGAGTCCGCTCGCTCCATTACACAATCCTGTCAATATCGCCGGCATCCGCGAGATGCGCGGGCTGTTACCAGCCGTGCCGCATGTGGCGGTGTTCGATACCGCTTTTCATCACACGTTACCGTCGTATGCCTACCTGTACGGACTGCCGTACGAGTTTTATGAAAAGCAAGGCGTGCGCCGGTACGGTTTTCACGGCATGTCGCACTCGTACGTCTGCCTCCGTGCGGCGCAATTCCTCGGGCGGAGGACGAATGAACTCGAAATCGTAAGCTGTCATCTCGGCAATGGTTCTTCGTTATGCGCCGTTGACCATGGACGCTCGGTGGACACCACGATGGGATTCACGCCGGTTGAGGGGCTGATTATGGGGACGCGCTGCGGCGACGTGGATGCGGGCGTGATCACCTTCCTCGAACGGACAGCGGGTCTTACTGTCCAGCAGGTTGATGAGCTGATCAATAAGAAAAGCGGCCTGCTCGGGTTGTCGGGTATTTCCAGCGACATGCGTGAAATCCTCAGGGCCGCCGAAGCCGGCGAGGCGCGCGCGATGGTAGCGCTGAAGGCTTACTGCTATCGCATACGCAAATACATCGGCGCATACATAGCTGCTATGGGCGGACTGGATGTCGTGGTCTTTACCGGAGGCGTTGGACAAGGCAGCGCCATGGTGCGCTTGCTCTCCTTGCAGGGATTGGATTACATGGGCATCCGTCTCGATGAACAACACAACCGCGACGCACGCGGGTTCGATGAAGTATGCCGCGTCTCGACGAACGACTCGAAGGTGACGGTGCTGGTCGTGCCGACCGATGAAGAACGGATGATGGCGCGCGAGGCGTTGCGGGCGTTGAGGAGATAATACATCACGTTAGCCGTTGGATGAATTTCTCCATAGCACGACCACAGAGCGTGATGCAACCCGATAGGAATGATTTGGAACCGGTGGAGATATCTCCCATTCAGAGATATCATTTGGAGAATCGAGGGAAGTGTCTATCGATCGACGCCAGGGGTTCTTTTCCCCGTTCTCTGCCGGCGGCAGTTCGAAGTCGAGAGGTTCCCAGTATGCGTTCATGATTATATGGAAGAACAGCTTTTCTTTTTTTATCTCTGCAGTGAATGCCACGCTGTGCGAATGATTCCCCCAGTCAGGCTGACCAAGTTTCGTGCCGTGCCATGCCTTGTTGGCCTCACTGATCAGTTGGTTCAGGCTTAAGCGCCGGTGTTCGTGATCCATGTCCCGCAGTCGCCTTCGTGCAATAAGTAATTTCACAAACCGGTGCAGACCGGCATGTTTTGTAACCAGCGTCCAGTCGAACCAACTGGTATCGTTGTCTAAGCAATAGGCGTTATTATTGCCATTCTGGGTACGCCGCACTTCGTCGCCCATGAGAATCATGGGCACGCCGAGCGATATCATCGTAACCGTCAAAAAGTTTTTTATCTGCCGGTTCCGCAGTTGTTCCACTGCCGGATCATCCGACGGTCCCTCGACGCCGCAGTTCCAGCTTAGGTTGTCGTTCGAGCCGTCATGATTGTCTTCGCCGTTGGCTTCGTTGTGTTTGTTGTTATAAGAGACGAGGTCATTGAGCGTAAAACCATCGTGACAGGTCACAAAGTTGATACTTTGTTCCGCCTCGCGGTTCTCATGACCATATATTTGGGGACTCCCCACCAGCCGGTCAGCAAAACGCTTCAGGAAACCATCCTGTCCGAGGAAAAAGCTGCGCACATCATCACGAAATCGTCCATTCCACTCTTTCCAGCTATCTCCAACAAAACTGCCCACCTGATATAAGCCGGCAGCATCCCATGCCTCGGCGATGAGCTTTGTACCTGCAAGAACCGGATCCGACTCAATATCCCAGAGCACCGGAGGGTTTGGCATCAGGTTCCCTGACACGTCGCGTGCAAGGATCGATGCAAGGTCAAAGCGGAAACCGTCTACGTGCATCTCCCCGACCCAATAGCGGAGACTATCCACAATCATGCGGCGCACGATAGGATGATTCGCGTTGAGGGTGTTTCCCGTGCCGCTGTAATTGGCGTAGTGAGAGCAATCGTGTTCGAGGACGTAGTATATGCCGTTGTCCAATCCACGGAAACTCAGCGTTGGCCCGGATTGGTCGCCTTCAGCGGTATGATTGAACACGACATCGAGAATGACCTCAATGTCTGCACGGTGCAACGCCTTGACCATATCGCGAAATTCATCTGCCGGACCAAGCGGATAACGACGTGAGCTGTATGCCTGATGCGGAGCAAAGAAAGATATTGGCGCATAGCCCCAGTAGTTGACAAGTCCCGGCGGGCAATCCTGTGCATCGAACTGGAAAACCGGGAGTAATTCGACCGCAGTAACACCGAGTTCCTGAAGATACGGAATCTTCTCAATCAAACCGGCGTAAGTGCCTCGTGTCTTTTCGGAGACGCCGGAACTGGGATGGCGGGTAAAGCCCCGCACATGCATCTCGTAAATAATCGTACGCGCTGATGGCCGTTTCAGCGGGACGTCTCCTTGCCAATCATACTTTCCGGTATCCACCACCACACTTTTCATTGCCACAGCGGTATTATCGCCTGCTTTGCTTGCAACTTCCCGGCTGTAATTCCCGGGAACAACAACACCGCGGCCATAGGGATCGAGAAGAACTTTGGCGGGATCGAATCTCATCCCCCTGTCAGGTTTGTACGGTCCGCGTGCCCGATATCCGTAAAGTTGTCCGGCCAGAACGCCTGGCACGAAGACATGCCAGTAATGATAGGTGCGGCTGGACCAGGGATCAATTTGAATAATGCGAGCCGGCTTTTTGTCGTCTTCGCGGTCAAAGAACACCAGTTCCATGCCTGTAGCGTTACGGGAAAAAACGCTGAAGTTGACGCCGTCTTCGCGAACAGTTGCGCCGAGAGGTGAACTCCGACTCGTTGTATCAGCGTGCGCCATGTGTCCTCCTTTCTCCAGTATCATGGCTATTGAGAACCGTATCTCCCTCAAAAGTATGAGGAAAAGCCCTATAGTATCAATATTTTTTATTTTACAGCTTTCATTAACGATTGCAAATTATTTGTTTGTGAATGTAAATGAAAATGAATATGTAATCTAAATTTTTATTTGACGTTAAAAGTCAGTACCACCCGCATAGCGGGTGGCTTGATTAGCCCTATAAGGGCATTGTTACCGGTATCCCTTAAGGGATTACTTACATTATGTAAAGCAGGCTGCAGTATGGCAATTTCAAATTGATTATGTATGCAGTATGGCAATTTCAAATTGATTATGTATACAGAAGGTATTAATAACAAGTAAACATAACTCTTACGAAAAGCCTGCGAGAAAATTGCTCTTCCAAAAAATCTAATGGCACTTCTTTTGCTTCAGGATACTTTACCTATTTTATTTTTAGAAACTATCTCAAATCAGCGCAGACATGATTGCACAGATAAACGAAAAATTAAAAGACGGGCGCTGGATACTTGATGCCCTTATGGGGTATGTCACAGAAAATATTTCTATCGCTATTGTTGTTGCTTATATATCAGATATTACTATTTATAAAATTAGTAAATATGGAGCGAAATTGCTTGAACGATCACAAGAAACTGTTGAGGGTATCTCTTTTAAAGATGCTGTAAAAGAATTGAATATCCTGCATGCAGACGGTATCACGCCTGCCAGGGTTGAAGAGTTACCGCTTCCTCGTGTTATCAACAATGGTGAGGCGGTAATAAATGAAGAGTGGATTATTTGCAGACCTGGTGGAGAAAAGATTATAATACTCGTTAATGCCTGCTCAATCAGAAATCCCAATGGTACAATCGTTGGAGGTGTTTCTGTTTGGAAGGATATCACTAAACAGAAACAAATGCAAAGGGAACTTGGGGATGTGGCTAAGTTTTCTGATGAGAACCCACATCCGCTACTTCGTGTTACACAAGATGGTACCATCCTCTATGCCAATCCGTCCAGTATGCCTCTTTTGCAAGATTGGAATTGCAAGATTGGGCAATCTGCACCTGATTTCTTACATCAAATTGTTGCTGATACCTTTCATACAAAATTAATAAAAGAGAATATTGAGGTCAGGTATAAAGACCAAATATTCTCTTTTACTATTGTACCAGTGATCGGCACTTCATATATCAATTTATATGGATTAAACGTTACTCAGCAAAAACTTGCAGAAGAAGAATTAGAAAAATATCGTAAACATCTTGAGGAATTAGTAGAAGCACGTACTGCAGAACTAAAAATGCTCAATGAGCAACTGAAACAGGAAATTATTGAGCGTACAAGAGTAGAGAAAGACCTGCGTATAAGTGAACGTAGGCACCGGTTTCTCCTTGATAATCTCCCTGTAAGAATATTCTACAAAGATAAAAATTCTGTGTACATAGCCTGTAATGAGCATTTCGCCAGGGACTTACATAGAAAGCCAGAAGAGGTTATAGGAAAAACAGATTATGACTTTTTCCCTAAGGAACTTGCTGACAAATATAGAACGGATGACAGGAAGATTATGGAATCGGGACAAATAGAGGCTATAGAAGAGGAATATAAGAGAAATGGACAAAAATTAATTATTCATACCGTTAAAGTTCCTATAAAGAATGAGAATGGTGAGTGTGTTGGTATATTAGGCTCTTTCTCAGATATTACTGAAAAAATAAATTTGGAAAAGGAAGCAGAACGATCGAGGCATTTAGCACTCTTAGGTGAATTAGCGGCAGGTGTGGCACACGAAATCAATAATCCTATAACCGGTGTTATTAATTGTGCACAGATTTTATTGAATAAAAACAGTGAAGGAAGCAGAGAAAAAGACCTTGCCAGCCGAATTATCAGAGAAGGGGATCGCATAGCGAGTATTGTTAGTAAACTTCTTTCTTTCGCCCGGGATAGAGATAAAAAAGAAAGAAGTACAATCAATATACAGGAAGTACTATCTGATACCCTTATACTTACCGGGACACAATTGCGACAAGAAGGTATCAAGGTAAAGTTGGATATACCTAAAGATTTACCGGAAATATATGTAAATCCTCATGAGATTCAACAAGTCTTCATGAATTTTATCAGTAATGCCCGATACGCCCTGAACCAAAAATATCCAGGAATACATGAGAATAAAATCCTTGAAGTCTCATGTGAGAAAATAACCATGAATGAACACCTTTATGTAAAGATTACTTTCTATGATCATGGCATCGGTATTCCTGCTCATATAAGAGATAAAACAATGGATCCATTTTTTACCACAAAACCCACGAGTAAAGGAACAGGGTTAGGTTTAAGTATTAGTTACAATATTATTGTTAATCATAATGGCAAACTTACCATTGATAGTGTAGAGGGAGAATTTACTAAGGTTATACTTATTCTTCCAACAGGAGAATATCACAAGAAACAGGAGAAATCTAAAGCATAAACTTATCACAAAAGTACAACATACTACTTGCCCCCCCTTTTTAAAACATCTGTATTAAACTGAAAGATCATGGCACTGAGTCCTACGATATCGGGCTGATAGCCTTCAATGGCCTCTTTAATTGAGGATAAGAGAGTATTCCGTTTAAGGATCAGATCGGCTAAGAATACCTCGTGGTACGGTTGAATATTTCCAGCAATAGAAGAAATAGCCAGATCCTGAGACCTCCACGTTTTCGCAGAGAACTGAGGCACTGTATCAGGCATGGAGCATAGTAAAACTTTCGTGGATTAAAAATATTTTCTCATTCCTAAGCTAAACCACCCGCTAAGCGGGTGGTTTAGCTTAGGAATTAACGTGATACAATAATTTTAATAAGATGCTTCTTTCCCCTGAATTTACCCTCTCTGCCTGTAGTTAATTTTCTACTTATTGTATGCTTTTATGATCATAGAAAATTTGACGTAAAAATTTATTTTCTGCCTCTTAAGAGATAACATGTAATCGGTTGTATTTGTATTCATACATAAAATGTGAGTTGTCTTATCTCAAAAATACAAAATACCTACTATTCATAAATAATATATATTAACACCTATTGTAAGTTTTTAATTATCTGATAGTTATGTACTATTTTATTCTTATGATAAGTTTTCCTGGAAAAATCTTTTGGCAAGTATATTGCTCTTTGGCAAGTATATTGCTCATAGTTTATGGCTGCATTGTATACTCTTATGACAAAACAGATAAAAACACAAACAAATCCGACTTTTATATTTTAAAGACAGGATGTTCAAGGAGATTTCTACTTCATAACTTTCCGAAATGGCAAACTGTTTATGAGTATTTCAGTACCGGGGAAAGGGATGGTACCTGGAAAAGCAGACGATCAGACGATGCTCAAGAAATCAAATTCTTACCGAAACGATGGACCGTAAAAAGAACTTTTGGCTGGTTTGAAAACTATCCGCCGCCTCAGTAATGTATAGACGTGGTGTAACCTATCAAAAGGAAAAACAGCGCAAAAGAGAAAGGGGGTATTATGGCAACTGCAGTGACCAAAGAGAAATCTAAGACAACAAGGACTGCCGATAGGCTGTCACGTGAAGAACTTCTCAAGATAGACGCTTACTGGCGTGCCTGCAATTATCTGGCGGTGGGCATGATTTATCTGCGGGCGAATCCGCTGCTGCGTGAGCCGCTCAAAGCGGAACACATCAAGCAGCGTCTGCTGGGGCACTGGGGCGCCAGTCCCGGTTTGAGCTTCAGCTACATTCATCTGAATCGCCTGATCAACAAGTATGATATTGATGCCATCTTCCTGGCTGGCCCCGGCCACGGCGCTCCGGGCGTCCTTGCGCCGGTTTATCTGGAAGGGACGTATTCGGAGGTATATCCTAACAAAGGAGAGGACGAGGAAGGGATGTATGAGTTTTTCAAGGAGTTTTCCTTTCCCGGCGGCATCGGCAGCCATTGCACGCCGGAAACGCCGGGTTCAATCCATGAGGGAGGCGAACTGGGCTACAGCGTCTCACATGCCTTTGGTGCTGCTTTTGACAATCCCGACCTGCTGGTAACGGTTGTGGTCGGCGATGGCGAATCGGAAACAGGGCCTCTGGCAACTTCGTGGCATTCCAACAAGTATATTAATCCGATCCGAGACGGCGCGGTATTGCCCATCCTGCACCTCAATGGTTACAAAATCAATAATCCCACGCTGCTGGCCCGCATTTCACATGAGGAGCTTGAAGACCTCTTCAAGGGCTACGGCTGGACACCTCATTTTGTAGAAGGCAGCGAGCCTGAGGAGATGCATCAGAAGATGGCCGCGACACTGGAGGATTGCATTCTGGAAATCCGTCGTATTCAACGAGAAGCACGCAGCAGCGGCAAGCCGGACAGGGCACGCTGGCCTATGATTGTGCTGCGCAGCCCCAAGGGCTGGACGGGTCCCAAAGAAGTGGACGGCCACAAGGTCGAAGGATTCTGGCGAGCCCATCAGGTGCCACTGTCGGGTATGCACAACAACTCTGCTCATTTGAAACAGTTGGAAGAGTGGATGCGCAGCTATAAGCCCGAAGAATTATTCGATGCACGCGGACGGCTGATACCCGAATTGAAGGCGCTGGCGCCCAAAGGCACCCGTCGCATGAGTGCAAATCCTCACGCCAACGGCGGCCTGCTGCGAAAGCCGCTGCGTATACCGGACTTCCGTAACTACGCTATCAAAGTGGACAAACCGGGGCAAAGCACGGCGGAGAATACCCGGCCCCTTGGCTGCTTCCTGCGTGATATCATGCGTCAGAATATGACAAACTTCCGCGTCTTCGGCCCTGACGAAAATACATCAAACAGGCTCGATGCAATCTATGAAGTCAGTAAGAAGTTGTGGCTCGCCGGTTATCTTCCGGAGGATGCAGATGGCGGGCAGTTGGCGCCGGATGGCCGTGTTCTGGAAATGCTCTCAGAGCACACCCTGGAAGGCTGGCTGGAAGGATATCTGCTCTCGGGCCGTCATGGATTTTTCTCCACCTACGAGGCCTTTGTCCATGTCATCGATTCGATGTTTAACCAGCATGCAAAATGGCTTGCTATTTGCCGCCAGTTGTCGTGGCGTTCGCCTGTGTCTTCACTCAATCTGCTTATCACCTCGACAGTGTGGCGCCAGGACCACAACGGCTTCACGCACCAGGATCCGGGTTTTTTGGATGTGGTCTGCAATAAAAGCCCGGATGTGTGCCGCATTTACCTGCCGCCGGATGTGAACTGTCTGCTCAGCGTCGCCGATCACTGCCTCAGGAGTACCGACTACATTAACGTCATCGTCTGCGATAAGCAGAAACATCTTCAATACATGACCATGGACGAGGCCATAGCGCACTGCACCAAGGGCATCGGCTTGTGGCAAAAAGCAAGTAACGATGAAGGTTCAGAACCCGATGTGGTGATGGCATCTGCGGGCGATATCCCCACCAAAGAGGCGCTGGCTGCGGTGGTGCTCCTGCGCGAACATTTTCCCAACCTTAAGATACGCTTTGTCAATGTGGTAAACCTGTTTAAGCTCACCCCGTCCACCGAGCACCCGCATGGTCTCTCTGACAAGGACTTTGACAGCCTGTTCACGGTTGATAAACCCATTATTTTTAACTTTCACGGCTATCCGTGGCTGATTCATCGCCTTACCTACCGCCGCACCAATCACAAGAATCTGCATGTGCGCGGTTATAAAGAGAAAGGCAACATCAATACACCGCTCGATCTGGCCATCCAGAACCAGATCGATCGATTTAGCTTGGCCATCGACGTCATCGATCGTGTACCGGCGCTGCACGTGGCAGGCGCTCACGTCAAAGAGAAACTGCGCAATATGCAGATAGAGTGCCAGAACTACGCCTATGAGCACGGCATTGATAAGCCGGAAATCGACCAGTGGAAATGGCCCTATTAAGATGAAGGAGATATGAAATCATGAGCGAAGAGCTTCCGGTCATTTATCTCGCCAGGCACGGTGAAACGGCCTGGAGCTTGACGGGGCAGCATACGGGCCTTACCGATTTGCCGTTGACCGAGCGTGGCGAACGGAATGCGCGCCGGCTTGGGGAACGGCTAAAAGGAATAACTTTTGCTAAGGTGTTTACCAGTCCGCTGCAGCGGGCTGCACGGACTTGTGAACTAGCAGGTTTCGGAGCCGTGGCAGAGATCGATCAGGACCTGGTCGAATGGAACTACGGCGAATATGAAGGTTGCCTCACCGCCGAAATACTTGCCCGGCACCCGGGTTGGCTGGTCTTCCGTGACGGCTGTCCCGGAGGAGAATCACCGGCTCAAGCCGCAGCACGGGCTGACCGGGTGATAGGCAGAGTGCGCAAGGTTAAGGGGAATGTGCTGATTTTTTCGAGCGGGCATTTTATCAGGGTCCTTGCGGTTCGCTGGCTTGGACTTGAGCCATCGGTTTCCTGCGCATATTTCCTGCTAAGCACGGCGAGCCTGAGCACACTGGGTTATAAACACGATCTTTCACATCCGGTGATACGTCTGTGGAACGATGATCATCACACAGGTCCCTGACAGATCCGATTGAGAGTATCCAGGGGTAAACAAAAAGAAGGTAAGTACCTGACCACAAATTTTTGTACCTGTATCTTTGTATACAAGGGTTTTCAGTATGCAAAAATTTATGTCCCGGTACTTATAATACCAATTTGCTTTCAAACAATAAATATATTATGAAATATATATGCTATATCTGGCAGGATTCCATTGGGCTATCTTTTAATATGTGAAAGCGAATTGGTATAAGAGTAAAATCCATCGGGGTTAAAAATCATTGGCTGAAGAGAAAATCCCGAAGGGATGATATGATTATAGTAAAGACCGTAACACAATATTTAACCCCGAAGGGGTGATATACAACGGCAATAATGAAAATATATCACCCCTTCGGGGTTAGAAAATAATTGCGTATCGATATGCTATAATAATTACATCCCTTCGGGATTAAAAAAACCATGCGAAAATAATTACGGTGTTGTTTGGGCGTTCAAACCAATAGTGTCTGATTTACAATTGACAAAAGCTTATCTAAAGATATTAGACAATCTTTAGATAAGTACCTGACCACAAATTTTTGTACATGTATCTTTGTATACAGGGGTTTTCAGCATACAAATATTTATGTTCAGGTACTTAACTTCGGGAAGGATGTTGATATGAGTGCAAAAAATATGAGAGCGTCTACCGTGGCATCGGCGGGACAGGTTACTAAACAGGAACTCCTCAAACAATATGGGTGTGGGCAGATTCAGTTTACCGGGACGGCTGACGGATTTTACGAACGGCACCTCATTTTTGACAACGTTACCGATCTGAAAGTGGCCGGCGCACGTGAGCGTTTTGAAGCATTTGCCCGTTCGGTGCGGGATGTCCTTTCGCAGCGATGGATACACACGGAGGATACGTATAATCGTGTGAATCCGAAGCGCATTTATTATCTTTCCATGGAGTTTCTCATTGGCCGTTCTCTGGCCAACAATGTTACGAATCTTCTGCTCGATGATCTTGCCAAACAAGCCGTTGAGGAGAACCATATTGATCTAATCGGGTTGCTCGAACAGGAACCTGATGCTGGTTTGGGTAACGGAGGTCTTGGACGTCTGGCGGCGTGTTTCCTTGATTCGATGGCCACGATGCAGCTGCCGGCCATGGGCTACGGCCTTCGTTATGAGTACGGCATCTTCAAGCAGTCTATTAAGGATGGCTGGCAGTACGAACAGCCGGACAACTGGCTTCGCCGGTCCGATCCATGGGAAGTCGTCCGGCTGCAGGATATGGTTGAGGTCAAACTGAACTGCTCATTTGAGATACACGGCGGTTCGCTGCGTGCTATTGCCGGCCAGCCTTCCAGTCTGCTCGGTATCCCGTTTGACCGCCCCGTAGCAGGGTATGGCGGCAAGACGATTAATACGCTGCGGCTTTGGGCCGCTGCCGCTCCTGATTACTTCGATTTTCAAAGATTCAGCAGTGGTGACTTTGTCGGCGCCCTGGCTGAGACGCTGACGGCCGAATCACTCACGCGGGTACTCTATCCCGACGACACCACCAGTATGGGACAGGGATTGCGCTTTATACAGGAGTATTTTCTTGTTGCCTGCTCGCTGGCCGATCTTGTGCGCCGGTTCCAGCGCAGCAATGCCGATTGGAATACGCTTCCTGAGAAAGCTGCCCTGCAACTGAACGACACGCACCCCTCGATGGCGGTACCTGAACTGATGCGCATCCTGCTTGATGAAGCGCATCTCGGATGGGATCAGGCGTGGAATATCACCCAAAAGACTTTGGCATATACAAATCATACGCTGTTACCGGAAGCCCTTGAAAAATGGCCACTCGTGTGGTTTGAAAAGATGATCCCTCGTCTGTTAGAAATCATTCTCGAAATAAATCGCCGCCTGCTCGATGATGTTCGCACTCACTATGCCGGCGATGAGAGACGTGTCACCCGTATGAGTATTGTCGAGGAAGGACCGGTGCGCAAAATTCGCATGGCCAATCTTGCCATAGTCGGCTCGCATAGCACCAACGGTGTGGCCGCGATTCACTCCGGGCTTTTACGCACCATGACGGTCAAGGACTTTGCCGAAATGTTCCCGGAACGTTTCAATAATAAAACCAACGGCGTTACACCGCGGAGATGGCTGTTGCTGGCAAATCCGGTGCTTGCTAATACAATTACCAGGGCTATCGGTAACGGATGGACCACTGACCTTAATCAACTGACCAGATTAAGACCGCTTGCAGATGACAAGGGGTTTTGCGATGCATTCCGCAAGGCCAAACGCACTGCCAAGGTGCAGTTTGCCAACTGGCTCAAATTGAACTGTGGTCAGACGGTGGACCCGGACAGCATCTTTGATTGCCAGGTCAAGCGTATCCATGAATACAAACGGCAATTGCTCAATGCGCTGCGCATTGTGGTGCTCTATAACAGGCTGCGCACAAACCCTGGTTTGGACATGGAACCGCGAACGTTTTTCTTCGCCGGCAAAGCGGCGCCTGCCTACCACCTGGCAAAGGTCATTATCAAGTTCATTAACAACCTTGCCGGCACCATCGATGGAGACCCTGCAATGCGTGGCCGGCTCAAAGTCCTGTTCCTGCCGGAATATTGTGTTTCACTTGCAGAGCGACTTATACCTGCCAGTGACGTTTCAAACCAAATCTCAACGGCAGGCTATGAAGCCAGCGGCACGAGCAACATGAAGTTTATGATGAACGGCGCGCTGACAATCGGCACTCGCGACGGCGCGACTATTGAAATGGCATCGGAAGCGGGCGAGGAAAACTTTTTCCTGTTTGGACTGACTGCTCAACAGGTAGCTGGCAACCGCAGCTGGTACGACCCGCACTGGCACTATAATAACGATGCAGAAACGCACGCGGCATTGGACTTGATATTTTCTGACCATTTCAGCCGATATGAGCCGGGAGTTTTTGCGCCTCTGCGCGATACCCTTTTGAATCGGGGTGATCATTATATGCATTTGGCGGACATTAAGTCCTATCTTGAGGCTGATCAGCGGGTATGCGATTTGTATGCAGACCAGCATGGATGGGCACGCAAGGCTATTCTGAATGTGGCCGGTTCAGGAAAATTTTCAAGTGATCGCACGATTGCAGAGTATGCTGCCGATATCTGGAAAGCGAAACCGTGCCCTGTACCGTAGGTCAAAGAATAAATACTTAATAAAAAGATAAGATTTTATTGCGTTGGGAATCCCATTGAAACAGAACATAAAAAACAAACAGGAAATGATATGACAGCACACAGTAAACCGCTCACTCAACGTACAGCATGGAAAGCCCTTGACGCACACTACAAAAAACTTCAACCATTGCATCTTCGCACGCTTTTCGCCGATGACCCTAAACGCGGCGAGCGTATGACTGCCGAAGCAGCAGGCATTTACTTAGATTATTCGAAAAATCGCATTACCGATGAAACCCTCAAACTCCTTGTTCAATTGGCTGAGGAATCCGATCTGCGAGAGCGAATCGACGCTATGTTTCACGGGGAGAAGATAAATATCACGGAGAACCGGGCCGTTTTGCATGTGGCACTGCGGGCCCCACGAGGGTCGTCTATTCTCGTAGATGGCAAGAACGTGGTAACGCAAGTCCACGCTGTACTCGACAAGATGGCTGACTTTTCCAACCGCGTCCGGCAAGGTATATGGAAAGGCCATACGGGCAAATCCATACGCAATATTATCAATATCGGCATCGGAGGTTCTGACCTTGGGCCGGTAATGGCCTACGAGGCGCTCAGGCACTACAGCGACCGCCGCATGACGTTCCGGTTTGTCTCCAACATCGACGGCACTGATTTCGCGGAAGCAGTCCAGGACCTCAATCCTGAGCAGACACTCTTTATCGTCTCTTCAAAAACATTTACTACATTAGAAACCATGGCGAATGCCCACACCGCCCGTGTGTGGTTGCTGAAAGGGCTTGGCGGCGATGAAAAGTCCGTAGCGAAGCACTTTGTCGCTGTTTCGACGAACGAGGCCGAAGTGGCAAAGTTTGGCATCGATACGGCTAATATGTTCGGATTCTGGGATTGGGTCGGCGGGCGGTATTCGATGGACTCCGCGATCGGCCTTTCGACGATGCTTGCTATCGGTCCGGAAAACTTCAGCGCGATGCTGGACGGATTCCATCAGATGGATGAGCATTTTCGTAACACTCCGTTTGACCGCAACCTGCCTGTGCTTATGGCTTTGCTGACTATCTGGTATATCGATTTTTTTGATACTCATACCATTGCAGTTTTGCCTTACGAGCAGTACCTCAAACGTTTTCCGGCATATCTTCAGCAATTAACTATGGAGAGTAATGGTAAATATATTACGCTCGATGGAAACAAGGTTGACTATCAGACCAGCCCGATCTACTGGGGAGAACCGGGCACTAACGGCCAGCACTCTTTCTATCAGTTAATTCATCAGGGGACACGGCTCATTCCCTGTGATTTCATAGCATTCGATACATCGCTCAACCCTCTTGGCAGTCACCACGATATGTTAATAGCGAATATTTTTGCTCAGGCCGAGGCGCTGGCCTTTGGCAAGACGGCCGAACAGGTAAAGGCCGAGGGAACACCGGACTGGCTCGTACCGCACCGGGTTTTTGAGGGCAATCGGCCGTCGAATATCATCATGGCAGACCGGCTCACACCCGAAATACTCGGCAAACTCGTTGCCCTCTATGAGCATTGTGTCTTCACACAGGGTGTTATCTGGCAGGTTGACTCGTTCGACCAGTGGGGTGTCGAACTGGGCAAGGTGCTGGCACAACGCATCATCCCCAAACTTGAGGACAAATCAGAGTCTGAGCCTGAACACGACAGTTCGACAAACAATTTGATACGTCGCTATCGCAGGAGCAAATCATGACCGGTAGCGGGAAGGTGGAATGCTGGTAAGAGAAAGGTTTACGGAAAGGAGTTTCTATGGCGCTTGTTTCATCAAAGAAAATGTTTCAGATGGCCTACAAGAACGGTTACGCCATTGGTGCGTTCAATGTCAACAATATGGAGATTATTCAGGGCATCATAGCAGCCGTTCGGGAAGAAAAGGCGCCTGTTATTCTCCAGATTTCAAAAGGGGCGCGTGAATACGCCAGCATAAGTTATCTGAGGGCTATTATTGATATCGCTGTGAAGGAAAATCCTGATATTCCTGTCTGCATACACCTTGACCACGGTGATACCTTTGAACTTTGCAAGCAGTGTGTTGATGACGGTTATACTTCCGTCATGATTGACGCCTCCCATTTTCCTTTTGAGGAAAATGTCAGACTTACCAAAAAAGTCGTTGAATATGCCCACGCCCGTGGAGTGGCCGTTGAGGCAGAATTAGGTCAACTCGGCGGTATTGAAGAGCATGTTGTCGGCATAAGCGCTGATGATGTATTAAAGCACCTGACCGACCCAAACCAGGTTGTCGAATTTGTTGAAAAGACCGGCTGCGATTCGCTTGCCATTGCCTGTGGTACCAGTCACGGCGCGTACAAGTTCAAAACCGAACCGAAAATCGCTTTTGATGTAATTGAGGCTGTTGGCAAAAAACTTCCCGGTTTCCCGCTGGTGATGCACGGGGCAAGCAGCGTCCTCCCTGAGTTTAAGGAATTGATCAACAAGTACGGCGGTAAAATGCCTGATGCGATGGGTGTGCCCGAGAGCGCTATCTCCAGGGCGGCAAAAATGGCCGTCTGTAAGGTCAATATCGATACAGACCTGCGTATGGCGATGACTGCCAGCATACGGCAGGTTTTTGCCGAAAAACCCGGCGAGTTCGATCCCCGTAAGTATCTTGGGCCGGCCAGAGAAGCTATCAAGGGTATGGTAAAGCATAAACTCTCTGTTTTGGGTTGTGCAGGAAAAGCATCGGAGTGCTGTTAAAGGCCTTTTTAGAGATTATAGTATCCTCTGTATGAAACCGAACATACCGCATCTAACCCCGAAGGGGTGAAATGATTGTAGATAAAATATACCCTAACCATCAAATCCCAAAGGGATGACATCTCAACGCAGATGTCCTATGTCACCCCTTCGGGGTTAAATATCTCTATCTCTGTTTTTTGCTATAATCATGACATCCCTACGGGATTGAGTAGAGACGCAAAATCTTGCGTCTCTACCATTGCAAAATCTTGTGCCTCTCCGAGCGTTTCAGGTGTAGAGACAAGAGACAGGTTTGAAACCTGTCTCTATGGTAAAGATTGATCACTATAGCAGTAAACATTCTTGGGTAGCACAAAAGGCGTAAACCCAACTATGAGGTAGAAACAATGCTAAAGTTAGAGGATTAAATTAATGTAACAATAATAGCGATGATTGCCATGCAATGTAGGGACGAAGCATTTGCGATAATTGGCACAAATACGTTCATACCAAAACTGGCAAATGTTCCTCCCCTATTTTTCAAAAAACTAAATCGTTACCATTAATGCAGGAATACTCAGATTCTCTGAAAGAAAGGAGTTTATGAAGATTACTGTTATCGGCGCTGCCGGTGGAGAAGTTACCGGTTCAGCTTACATGGTTCAAACGAAAAAAGCCCGCGTACTGGTGGATTGTGGCCTTTTTCAGGGTGGTAAGGCAACGGAAGCCAAGAACCGTCCACCAACTAAGGCACAATCCAGGCTTGACGCCGTTGTCATTACGCACGGCCATCTTGATCATACAGGCCGTTTGCCGCTATTGGCCAAACTTGGTTATCAAGGTCCTGTTTTCTTGACCCAGGCTACCCATGAAATGGCCAGTCTTATCTTGCGTGATGCCGTCAGGATACAGGAGCAGGATTGTGAACGGCAAAACCGCAAGCGTATGCGCGGAGGTGAGCCCCCGCGTGAACTACTCTATACATCTGATGATGTAGAGTCGATCATAAGAACATTCAAAACGGTACCTTATGAGCACCTGGTGACGATTGCTCCGGGTGTGCAGGCATGTTTTGCGGAGGCCGGACACATGCTTGGCTCTGCCAGTATCCAATTGACGGTCGATGAAGACGGCCGACAAAAGAGGATCGTGTTCTCCGGTGACCTCGGACCGAAAGGCGTGCCTATGTTACGAAAGTTTGAGCCTTTTCACACGGCCGACATCGTGTTTCTTGAATCCACCTATGGTGACCGCGACCATCGTCCGTTTCGCGATACCGTAGATGAATTTGTGGAAATCGTCAAGACGGCAGTCGATAACCATGGCAAAATACTGATACCAACATTTGCGATAGGCCGTGCGCAACTGCTTATTGCACTATTAAGCCTGATGTTCCGCAAAAAAATGGTCAAACCATTTCCTCTTTTTCTGGACAGCCCCATGGCTATTGAGGCAACATCCATTTATACCCAGCATTTAGAATTGTTTGATGATGCGATACTCAAATACATACGGGAAAAACCGTTGCGAGAAGATCTGAAAACGCTCACGCCCTGCGTTACCGCGGAACAATCCAAGACAATCAACCAATGCCCCGGTCCATGCCTTGTGATGGCCGGCGCTGGCATGTGTAATGCCGGACGTATCTTGCATCATTTTAGACAAAATCTCTGGAAGCCGGAAACATGTGTTCTCATGGTTGGCTATCAGGCACGCAATTCGCTGGGACACTTATTATTAGAAGGGGCAAAACAGGTGAATATTTTCGGTGAGAAGGTCGCCGTCAAAGCGAAAGTTCACACCTTAGGCGGTTTCAGCGCTCATGCCGGTCAGACTGATTTGCTTGCCTGGGTTGATGCGATTGCGGCCAGTAAGCCGATGATGGTGTTGACGCATGGTGAAGACAGGCAACGTCAGGCGCTGGCTCAACATATCAAAAAGCAATATAAACTCAGGACTCTGTTGCCCGGACAGAGAGATATCATTGATGTGTGATGTATTGCCTGGCATGTAAGAACGGCAAATATGTGCTGGCGAGCAAGAGAATGTTGGACTAAATTCGCTTGCCGGAAATTGATTGTATAGCTATAAAAGAAAAAAACGTAACAGTGAAATCAAAGGAGCCTCCTATGTCCAAAATTATCTCCAAAAAGTCTCTGATGTGGATTCTTCCGGTAGTCGCTGTCGCAGGTGCTGTGTTCTTCGGCTATCAGTATTGGAAGGCCAGGAAGTTCGCATTGCCGGAGGGGATTGCCTCGGGTAATGGCCGAATCGAGAGTAAACTGGTCGACGTAGCCGCCAAAGAACCACTCAGGGTCAAGGAAATTCTCGTCGATGAAGGCGATCTTGTCAAGAAGGGCCAGGTGCTGGTAAAGCTGGACACCATAACATTGGATGCCGAGCTGGCCGAAGCCAGGGCAAACGTCGCAGCCACGCAGGAACGCCTGGCGATCGCCAACGCCGCCATCGTCAGGCAAAAAGGTGAGATAGAACTTGCCAGGATTGAGGTCGAACGCGTCAAAAGACTTGTCGAAGAACGCTCCGGCTCACAGAGGGAGTACGATGTCCGCAAGACGGCATTGCAAACAACCACGGCCGCACTCGCGGAAGAGGAAGCGAGGCTGCAAACCGCCAAACAAGAGATCAAAGTCGCACAGGCAAAAGTAGCGATAATCCAGACCCGCATCGACGATGCAACGCTCAAGTCCCCGGTCCGCGGAAGAGTGCTTTATCGCCTGGCTGAAGTTGGTGAGGTCTTATCTCCCGGCGGGGAAGCACTGACGTTAGTGAATCTGAAAGACATCTATATGGAGATATTTCTTCCCTCACAACAGGCCGCCAAAGTGAAGATTGGCGCCGAAGGACGGATTACCCTTGACCATATTCCCGGCCGGGCAGCTGCCGGATACGTTAGCTTTGTATCCCCGGAAGCACAGTTTACCCCCAAACAGGTCGAGACACGCAGCGAGCGTGACAAGCTAATGTTCCGCGTCAAGATCCAGTTGCCTGAAGATCTGGTCACCTCTTACGTCGAGTACATCAAGACGGGCGTCCGGGGTGTCGGGTATGTCAAGGTGGATGAATCCGCTGTTTGGCCAAACTGGCTACAAAACCTCCTGACGCCGATCCCAAAGAAGCATGATGATACAATACCTTTACATGAACGACACAAGGAGGTGCCTTGATGCACAGCCATAACGTTGCAAAGCCAGCGATGTACGGAAGGCATTGGGCCACTGCAGGTGCGGTTTCACTGTTGAGCTTAGTGTTTGTGCTTAACGGGTGTGCAGTGGGTCCCGATTTTGTGAAACCTGAAGCCGATATTCATGAAAACTGGAGCGAGAAAGATGACTCACGGGTCGCAACTAAGACTGCCGTTGACAGCCAGTGGTGGAGAGCATTTAATGACCCGACATTCGATAAATTAATCAAACTCGCCTATCAGCAAAACCTGCCGTTGCAGATCACCGGTCTGAGGATTCTGGAAGCCCGTGCCCGGTTAGGTATTGCCATCGGCCGGCAGTTTCCCCAGCAGCAAGATATCTTTGGCAGTGCAACCAAGGTGGGTGTTAGTGAAAATGGGGCTAATAAAGCCTTTCTCAACCAGGATTTTTCAGATTATCAGGTGGGTTTTGATGCAGTCTGGGAATTGGATTTCTGGGGTAAGTTTCGGCGGGACGTGCAAGCAGCCCACGCCAGCTTGATCGCCTCTGAAGCTGACTACGACGACGCGCTTGTCTCACTCACCGCAGAGGTTGCCCTCACCTATACCGTGATTCGAACCCTTGAGGAGCGTATTGAACTAACCCGTGAAAACGTCAAACTTCAAGAGGAGGGGCTAAAGATTGCCGAGTCTCGTTTCAGCAACGGTATCACCACGGAATTGGATGTGACCCAGGCCCGCGCGTTATTAGAAAGCACCCGGGCTTCCATACCCACGCTACAAAGCGGGCTGCGACAGGCGCAAAACGCCTTAAGCACGCTGCTAGGGCAACCGCCTGGCGCAATTCAGACGTTACTGGATGGACAGAACGGTATTCCGACAGCGCCGGAAGAAGTTGCCATTAGCGTACCGGCTGAGTTGTTGCGGCGGCGCCCTGATATCCGCAGCGCCGAACTTTCCGCCGCTGCACAGTGTGCCCGCATTGGCATTGCCAAAGCGGATCTCTATCCCGCATTTTCTCTTTTTGGAGAGATAGGATTTCAAAGCAGCAACAATGGTGGGGTGCAGTCAAACAATGCACACTTTGATAATCTATTTGACGCCAGTAGTTTCTTCTATTCCTTTGGCCCGCAGGTTCAGTGGCAATTTTTCAATTACGGCCGTATAGAGAACAATGTGCGAGTCCAGGACGCGCGGTTTCAGCAATTGATCGTCAACTACAAAAATACCGTGCTCAGGGCAGCCCAGGAATCGGAAGACGCCCTAATTGGATTTCTCAAAGCTCAGGAAGCTACCGCTTTTGTACAAAACTCCGTACATGCTGCCCATCGGTCGGTAGAGATAGCACTGGTGCAATATCGGGAAGGCGCCGTGGATTATCAGCGCGTGTTAGACACACAACGCGCTTTATTGCAGGAGGAAATTCGTTTGACCGATACGCGCTCATCCATTGCCACAAATTTGATTGCCCTTTACAAGGCGTTGGGCGGGGGTTGGGAGTTGCGACAGGGTCAGCCAGTTATATCAGAAAGCATGCAGGCCGAGATGCGAAAACGGACATACTGGGGTCGTTTATTACCGCCGCCGTCACCGAAACCGGAAAATTTAAGCCCGGTGCCGGTCCGAGACATACCGGTTTTAAAAAAGCCTTACTGGTAAATACTTCCGCAGATGATCCGTCGCGCGCGAACTACTTTATAAGCCTGACAACGTAGAAGCGATTTAATAAAGATGTTATGTGTAAAACTATACTATAGTGGACGAAAAAAGTAAGTTGCCATTCCTGCGAAAGCAGAAATCCAGTCTTTCGCTACTTTCCTGGATTCCCACTCCCCACTTTCGTGAGGACAAGTTGCGTGGGAATGACACAGAGAAACAGAATGTCAGCTTGTTTATTTCGTTTACTATAGTTGATACTTTATAAATAGGAGGAGATCTAATCCATGTTGTCTCCCGCGTCTCAATCCGCTAGCACGCCGGTAGTCTCCATTAAGGAAGTTACCCATCGCTATGGGAGCGTTGTGGCGCTCGATGGTATTTCCCTCGAGATTCCAAGCGGCTGTATGGTCGGCATTATCGGGCCTGACGGCGTCGGCAAATCCACGCTTATGGCCATCATTGCTGGATCCAAGAAGATACAGCAGGGGAAAGTGACTGTCCTGGGCGGGGACATTGCTGATGTGCGACATCGAGGTGCCGTGTGCCCGAAGATCGCATACATGCCCCAGGGTTTGGGCAAGAATCTCTACCTGGAGCTCAGCGTTTATGAGAACGTCGACTTCATGGCAAGACTCTTCGGACTATCTACCGCGGAGCGTCCGATCCGCATCAAAGAACTGCTCGATGCCACCGGACTTGGCCCGTTTCCCGAACGTCCCGCCGGAAAACTCTCTGGCGGAATGAAACAAAAGGTGGGGCTTTGCGGCGCGTTGGTACACGAACCGGATCTTCTCATTCTTGATGAACCTACCACCGGAGTCGATCCGCTCTCCCGCCGACAGTTTTGGACGCTCATTGATGATATCCGTGCAGGTCGTCCCAGCATGAGTGTCGTCATTTCCACGGCTTACATGGATGAAGCACAACGATGGGACTGGATCGTCGCAATGGATGCCGGACGTGTACTGGCGACAGGAACACCATCCGAGTTGATGAAACGGACAAACACCAAAGATTTGGAGCAATGCTTCATTGCTCTGTTACCGGAGGAGAAACGCACCGGCCACAAGGAGCTGACCATCCCGCCCCGTGCTGCCGCCAAATCGGAAATCGCCATTGAGGCAAAGGGTCTGACCCGCCGCTTCGGCAGCTTCACCGCTGTCGATCACGTCAGTCTGTTGATCGAGCGGGGAGAGATATTCGGTTTTCTTGGCTCCAACGGCTGCGGCAAGTCCACCACCATGAAAATGTTGACGGGACTGCTGCCTCCCACCGAAGGGACAGCGACGCTCTTCGGCCAGTCGGTTGATGCCGGAAGTCTTGAAGTGCGCAAGAACCTCGGCTATATGACGCAAGCGTTCTCACTCTACGGTGAACTTACGGTTCGCCAGAACCTTGTACTGGATGCTCGCCTCTATCACATTCCACCTGAGAAGGCAAAAGCACGCATCAAGGAGCTGGTCGAAAAATTCGGCCTTGGTCCATATCTCGATTCGTTGGCCGAAGACCTGCCGTTGGGTATGCGTCAGCGGCTTTCGCTGGCAGTTGCCGTTCTGCATGAACCGGAAATGCTGATTCTGGATGAACCTACGTCGGGTGTCGATCCGGTCGCCAGGGACAGCTTCTGGGAACTCCTGATCGATCTTTCGCGACAGCAGGGTGTTACGATTTTTGTAACGACACATTTTATGAATGAAGGGATGCGCTGTGACCGGATTTCGCTGATGAACGCAGGGAAGGTGCTGGCGTGTGATGCCCCACAGAAGCTGATAGAAGCGCGTGGCGCCGCCAGCCTGGAGGACGCCTTCATCGGCTACATGGAGGATGCGATTGTCAGCGCCACGACCAGTGGCGAAAGCAAGGACAAAGCGTCCATCAATGCACCCGCGGCAGGGCAACCTGCAACCCCGCCAACACCATTGGAGCACCGCGCAGGCCGTTTCAGCCTCGGCCGGATGCTCGCATACACCGCTAATGAAACCATGCAGATCCGTCGCGACCCTGTCAGATTGGCCTTTGCCTTCGTTGGTTCGTTACTGCTGATGCTCGTCTTTGGCTTTGGAATTACTACCGACGTTGAACGCATTCGTTATGCCTCATTCGATCTCGACCGGTCACCGGAAAGCCACATTTATCTCGAGCAGTTCGCCGGATCGAGTCGTTACTTTACCGGTACTCCACCGGTCTACTCTGCCGACGAAGCCCTAAGGCGACTGCAATCGAATGACATTGCACTGGTCCTTGAGATTCCACCAGATTTCGGCAGAGATTTCCGCAGGGGCTCCAAACCGGATGTTTCGGCACAAGTCGATGGCGCCAACCCATTCCGTGGCGAGACCGTTGCGCAGTATGCTCAAGGGGTCAACGATACCATGTTGCGAGACCCCGCCAGCGGACTATACACTGGCCCCGACAAATACACTGCCAGGATCCAGGAGCGGTACATGTACAATCCGACGTTCGAAAGTATCTATTCTATCGTGCCGAGCGTCCCGGCCCTGCTGCTGGTACTGATACCGGCTATTCTCATGGCGGTCAGCATTGTGCGCGAAAAGGAACTGGGATCAATCATCAACTTCTATGTCACGCCAACAGGAAGGCTGGAGTACCTCCTGGGAAAACAGCTCCCCTATATTGCGATCGGTATGATCAATTTTTTCATTTTGGCCGTCATGGCGCGGGTTGTCTTCGGCGTTCCGATCAAGGGAAGCTTTCTGATGCTGGCGTTGTGCACAATACTTTATGTCACTGCAACAACCGGCATCGGCATGGTGACTTCGACCTTCACCAGCAGCCAGGTAGCGGCTGTTTTCGTCACCGCAATCCTGACCATTGTACCAACCATCCAGTTCTCCGGTTTATTACAGCCGGTCTCAACACTTGAGGGTAACGCCAGAATCTTTGGTTCGATCTGGCCAACAACGTACTACATGCACTCCAGTGTGGGCGTGTATACCAAGGGACTCGGACCTGATCTCATGATGCAGGACATTATTTTTCTGGCCTGCTGCATCCCGATCCTCTGGGCAATCAGCTTTGTAGGCCTGAGAAAGCAGGAGAAATAGCAATGACTTCATTCCTGAACATCCTTTGGCTTGGCCTCAAGGAAATTCGCAGTCTGGTAAGCGATCTGGTTATGGTCATATTCGTCGTCTATGCATTCACTTTGGCGATCTACGTCCAGGCAACGGGCACTTCGAGTGAGGTCAACAACGCATCGATTGCTTTTGTAGACGAGGACGGTTCGTCTCTATCCAAGGAACTGTTCAATGCCTTCTATCCACCGCGTTTCCAGGTACCTGAAGCTATCACCGCCAGCGAAGTCGAAGACGCTATGGATGAAGGTCGGTTCATTTTCGTCGTTATAATCCCGCCCAGGTTCGAATCAGACCTTCGCGCCGGTCGTCACCCGGATATCCAGGTGAACATCGACGCAACTGCCATGCAACAGGCCGGTATCGGCGCGAACTATATCAAGAACATCATCAACCAGCGCATCGCAACCTTTCTCAAACGTACGGATGTAACGGCACGTGAGCCTGTCAATCTGGTCACTCGCATGCTGTTCAATCCGAACGGAGAATCCTCCTGGTTTAAGAGTGTGGTGGCCATCATCAATCAGATAACTCTGTTGACCATCGTTCTGTGTGGTGCCGCGGTGATCCGCGAACGCGAGCACGGGACGCTTGAACACCTGCTAGTAATGCCGCTGACCGCCTTCGAGATTGCAATAGCAAAGGTTTGGGCCAACGGCTTGGTAATCCTCATCGCCACGGGGGCTTCTCTCTTCCTGATTGTCCAAATGGCGCTGAAGGTGCCGTTCAATGGTTCGGTAACCCTGTGGTTCATTGGTGTTGTGCTCTATCTGTTCTTCACGACGGCGCTTGGGATATTCCTGGGAACGATTTCACGTTCGATGGCTCAGTTCGCGCTTTTGATCATTCTGGTAGTCGTCGTGCTGCAGCTTCTTTCGGGCGGGTCAACACCTGTCGAGAGCCAGCCACGATGGCTGCAGTATATCACTTTCTTCCTGCCTTCACGACATTTTGTCAGCTTCTCGCAGGTGATCATTTATCGTGGCGGCGGCATTCGTGCGGTCTGGCTTAATTTTCTGATGGTAAGTGTAATCGGTCTTGGATTCTTCGTGTACAGCCTGATACTCTTCCGGAAATCAATCGCGGTGACGAAGTAGGTTCCTGGCATGTAAATCCCGCCTGCCGACCGGAACATTATCCGATGCCATAGATATAAAATGAGGCAACGGCCTTTTCCCTGTGGATGAACCGCGAAAACACATTTGTTTTGTGTTTTCTTTCAATTCTCGTATTCATTCTGCACGGTTTTTTGCTACAATTGTCAACATAGTATTGACAAGCTCCTGAAAAATATTTTTACAAAATACCACTCGAGAGGTTATCGTGGCACGAAAGACACAAAGCACGCAGTGGGTCATGGTAATAGCTCCGATAGTTTTGTTCTTACTTCAAGGTTGCGGTGCCATGCAAAGATTAACAGCGCCACGGCCTGATCCACATCTGGCCATAATACGTGCTGAAGTTATAAACTTTGCCGATCTCTTTTTTGATAAGATCGCGGATGCAACTTACAAGGTATCAGACCTTGCCGGTACACCGCGGGCCCGTGTAGATGCAACCCTGTGGCGCATACACTATTGTACCAATGCAATTCAGATCGCCACGGGGCCAAATCCAAAAGCCAATTTAATTGACATGGTCACTATGGTATCCCTTGGTCGCATGGCAATGGAAGGCAGCACCCCTGAGCTCGTAATTGGCTCTCACACTCAAATTTTGCGAAACACGTTCCGCCGCATGGAACAACAGGGGTGGCAGATTGCACGTCGCTATCTTACCCGGGAGCAGTTGAGCGAGCTCAGGAAATACATTCGTACATGCCACGAAAAGTATCCGAAAAACATCCTCGTAGGTGGTGTACGTCTGGCAGAATACGCACATATTCGCTCAAAATCCGGCAAAAAAAAGGGTGTAGGGCCTGAATTGATAGGCGTCTTAATCTTTGATCCCTTCAGTGGCCTTGATCCTGCGGTGCGGGAGGTAGAAGCGCTCCGTGATTTTGCCGACCGTAGTATGTTCCAGCTAGGACGGTTTCCCGTTATCATGCGGTGGCAGATGGAAATGCTGTACAGCCGCATACTCCAGGAACCTGAAAGTCAAGGACTCTTTGAAGATATTTCGCGCTTTAGCGAGTCAACTGAACGGTTTTCTCAGACAGTAGCCATGCTGCCAGACCACCTTACTAAGGAACGAAGGGAGTTCTTTCGTGATCTTGATGCCGAGATGACAAGAATAACCAGCCTTCTGAGTCAATTAGAACAGACGGCAACCCACGTGAGAAAGGAGGGAGACGCTATCGTTACCAAACTGTTTCGCACAGGCGTTCTTTTGATCGTGGTTTTTTTTGCTGGATTAGTTATCTCCCTGGTGGTATACCGTCTGATATCCCAGCGGATGCTACCTGCTTCGAGAGAATAAACAAGTACCTATAGTACTCCATGTATGAAACCGAACATACCGCGTATCTCAGAATACAATGAAAATCTACGAATAAATAACCCCGAAGGGATGACACCGGAACACAGGTTCCTCATGTCACCCCTTCGGGATTGAGAAAGAAAGATACCTTATGCCATAATCATGATCTCTCTTCCTGTTCGGTTTCATACCAATTTGCTTTCAAACATTAAAAGATAATCCAATTGAATCCTGCCATATATAGCATATATATTTCATAATATATTTATTGTTTGAAAGCAAATTTGTATCAGGCGTTGATCACTATAGCAACAAGTTTTTGTATTTTTTATTAGCGAAAGACATTCCCATAAGGAATTAAAGAAAATGTATTTTACCAATAAAGAAACATGTACAAATATTTATGATCAGATACTTATTTGTAACCCATATTATACGATTCAACATGCCCTCCATTTGTCATTTTACCGATTCCACAATGCGGCGCTCTATATAAGCAAAGAAAGGGTTATACCGAAGACGCATCAATTGATCGACCGGGACTTGTAAAACGCCCTTTTCCCCTCGTGGTTCAACCATCCCCAAAACGAAAAATCCTTTCTTTTTCAAATCCTCCCTTTCACCATAGAGAGGGTCTTCCGGGGAAAATGGGACTGCTACATGTGACAGAGAATAGATTCCCCTTGGCCAATCGAGATTCAAGGGTTCAATGGTAGTAGCATCCGAACCAGCATCGCACGTCTCAGCAACGACCCGCAAGGTGTCCGGTGTTTGGTTTGTGATGAGCGTCCATGCATAAGGAAGACCGGAATCTCCTTTGAGACTGTTTAAAAAAGCGTCATGGCGGTCTCTGATAAATGGCCCTAACGCGGAAAATCGATTCACATCGAAAAGAATGAGTTCGTGTCCATTTGGCTTGAGCTGATTATAAAGATGTGTCACCAGCGAAGGAGTGAGAACCGTTGAATCAACCACCGACGAAAACGTTTGGATGGGAGGAAGTCGCTCCAGGTTTCCATTATTCTTAAGCTGGTCGATCTTTTTTTGTGTCACCCGTGTCAACTGATAAAGTTGATGACCAGCGATTTTGGGAAACGAATTGTACTTGAATGGGTCATACTCCGGATTGACGGACTCCCACGCAATTTTTTTAAAGTATGGGATAAAGCTAAGCACCCGATGCCAGCCAGAGAATGCTGCAAACCGGGTAATGCCAATGGCTGGTGAGAAAAGAAAGAGTTTTTGGGGTTTTATCTTTGATTCATCGTGAACACTGTTCAGAGCGTAATACGTGGCGATCAACCCTCCATTGGAGTACCCGCCAAGAAAAAAGGGTGCATCCGGACCTATCACAGTCCGGACATGGTGCGATGCCAATTCTGCAGCCGCCGTCCAGTCCTTCCACGTGGTACCTTTCAACATTCCCGGAATTGTCCCATGTCCTGGCAACCGCGGAACCAGGACATAATACCCCTGCTGGTAAAAAATATGCGCCAGTGCTCTCATGGAATAGGGACTGTCTGATAATCCATGCAAAAGGAGCACGCCACCTTTGAAATGCTCAGGACAGAGTTCAAAAGTTCTGTTCCAATTTTTTTCCTGACGGTCGGGATGGCAAAATGATTCTATGAAGTACCTGTTGAAAATGTGTTGATCTTCTCCGGCGGTCCGTTGGTCAACAGACCGCTTTAAATCCTCGAAGAGCCGGTCTTCCAGTTTGAGATAGTCCGCAAATGTGAAGCCTGGTTTCACGTCACTGGCTCTGAATTCAGGAGACAGACGGGTAGTATGCCAGGTCTCCAACTCCGGCATTCGCCGGGCATCAAAGCCACGAATCAGAATGATCGTGGCAATAACTCCCACGAAACATCCCGCAAGCGTTACTATCCATGTAAGAATTCGCTTACTAAAGTTAATTACGTTCATACCCGCCCTCTAAAAATTATAGATACCTTAATCAGAAACACTCCACTTACGAGAGATACTTTTGAAGAAAATTGGTTTGGAATTTCTTCGCTCTAAGGTACCGAGAGAATTTGCGTACTTTCGTTTCAAATGAATCTTCACTATTATGGATACAAGCTTCTCTTCCTCGTTTCCATACCTTCTTAGTTCTTTCCAACAGGCTTATCCCCTTGACGGGCAACTAAGGCTATTAAATGCTTCTCCAATTGATGATAGTCCGGATTCTCAGGATAACTCTTGACCAATCTGGCAACATACTTTAATGCCTGTCCAAACTCGCTTCTGTCACGATAAATCGTAGTTAGAGAAACCAGCAAATCAGGATCGTATGGGTTATGGTTCAAGGCCTTCTTGAGAACTGATATCGCCTGTTCTGGCATCTTTTGTGAATCCAGTGCTATCCCATAAACATAACTGTATCGTGCATTCTCAGGGGCACGTATTGCAGCCTTGCGCAAATGGTGTAAGGCTTTCTTGTGCTCACCGGTACGGATCATCAACAAGCCCAGGGCGTAATGTATCGGCGCAGATTTTGGTACGAGGTACAACGCTTGCTCTAAGACGCTTCTTCCGTTTTCATCCTGGTTTTGAGTGCGATAAACATCTGCAAGGTTAATATACCCGGGGACAAAGGTCGGCTCGATCTCGATTGCTTTCTTGTATGAAGCTGCGGCACGGTCATACTCGCCGCGGTCGAGGTAGAGATTCCCCAGATTTATATGTGCCACAGGATAATCAGCATTGAGCATCTGTGTTTCTTCATATTCTCTTATGACAGCCTCACGTTGCTTTAATGCCGATTCTGATAGCAAATTTATCGGGATTGCTGCTAAAGATCGTGCAGCAAACGTATGCACCAGCCGTACCGGATCCTGTAACATCGGCAGCAGGTACTGTGCCCGACCCTCTGGCGGCAAGATGTCCAAAGAGGTAACGGCTTCAGAACGAATGAGCGGATTGGCATCTTGCAGCATTTTCCTAAGGGTTTCCAACGATGCTTCGGTGGGATAGTTCCGCAGCAGAAAGACCGATGTGGCACGCACCATCGGTGATTGTTGATTGTCTTCAGCCAAACGAATGAGATCGTCACCGGTACCCGGAATACAGCGGCTGGCAGCCCAAAAAATCTCACCGTAATGCTTTCCCGGTTTTGGAGTCCCGTACCACTTCCCGAAATGTTCTGATGCCCATTCCGTTGACTTATCCGCATGGCAATCGTTGCAGGCATTCGGCACATCCAGTTTCTTCGATAAGTCAGGACGCGGAACACGGAAGCTATGATCCCGGCGAGTATCGACAACCATGTAAGTACGGGCCGGCATATGACATTTAACACATTGCGAACCTGATGAACCCATCTTATGAAAATGGTGCTCGCGGGAACCATATTTCTCTGTTTGATGGCACGAATAACATAATTCATTACCCTCTTTCCGGCGACGGGTACTATGTGGATCATGACAATCCGTGCAAACAATACCAGCCCGATACATCTTGCTTTGCAAGAATGAGCCATACTCATAGACCTCATCACGAATCTGCCCGTCCGGATAGTAAAGATTCTCCTCCAGCGCTTGCGGGTAGTGGGTATCAGGTAATGGCTTTCCGTAAACATAGTCCTCACTGATAATCCCCCGGCGGCTGTGGCATCGGGCGCACATCTCAACCTCTTTTTGTCTGCGCCGTGGAGTGCTCGGCTTGTAAGTGGCTAACTTTTTGTCGAACAACCAGGTTACCTCTTCATCATTTTCATCCTTCAAGCGGATTGACAAGCCCATGTCTGTGTAGTCTTGTGTATCTTCGCCTCTAGCCTCTGCCTCTGTCCACTCAACATGCAGCGAACCGGGACCGTGACATGCTTCGCATGATACATCAATCTCAGACCACGCAGTATTGTATCGGTCTGTGGCTGCATCGTAATTCTTTTTCAGGTTAGTTGAATGGCACTCAGCACACATATAGTTCCAGTTCTGTGAAATTTTTGTCCAGTAAAGAATATCATCTGGCGGAATACGCTCATTGTCATAAATGTGAAACCAGCGCTGGCCACCTTGCTCTTTCGGTCTCGTATCCCAGCACAGAGGCAGGGTCTGCACACGCCCATCAGGAAACTCAATCAGATACTGCTGTAAAGGCCGCACACCGAAGGTGTATTTAATGGCAAACTCCTGAAATTTACCTCTAAAGCCTTCGGTGAAAACAAAATACTTACCGTCTCTCTTGTAAAGCTTTGAAGTCACATCATGATGGTTGAACGAAGTATTGTTGAAATCTCCGAGCACAGTCGCATCGGTAGCATAATCCATTGCAAGGTCATGATCTGAACCGGTATATTGTGCATAGATAGTTTCATGGCACGGCTTGCATGCCTCTCTGCCAACGTAGCGTGCGCTCATAGATGACTGGGAGTGTGTTTCCTTTTTTGTTTTTTGGCAACTTATGCATATGAGGAAAGATACGAAAATAACCAGTACTCGAAATATTTGGAAAAATATAAAATAACGCTTCATTGTCTCCCTGTGCATCATAACTCTTTTTGTTTCCATGATAGTATCTTCATTAAATCAGGTCTTTGGCGGCTTCTCAAAACCGATGGAGAGGCAGGTTTGAAGCCTGCTTCTCCTTTGAACTTCTGAAACGTTACAAGAGTCTGGGTTTTACAAGACAAGGTCCACTGACTGTTCTTGTTACCCACCCCTTAGTCCCCTCCCAAGAGGGGAATTCTCCCATTCCCCTCTTGAGAGGAGCCAAGAGTGTGTTCATTGCTGAACGAAAAAATTGAATTTCTTATACATTTAATTAGGCCTTCAGCGATTGGCAATGTACAACCCTTTCCTTCGTAACGTGTAGTGGCAAGGCGCGCCTTGCCACTACAGAATCGTTTTGAAATTCCTACACATCAAGTCATGCCTTTGGCGACTTTGTTTGTAACCGCATGTAGGGGCGTATTGCAAAATACCCCTACAAACGACATTAAAATTCTTAACGTAAACATAATACAGAGAGGAATTTTTCCTTACGCATAGATTTTCTCTTTTGTTAGTGAGGACGAGGGTGTGCATTTCCCGACCGGGATGCACATCCAAGCCTTCATGATGTTCGAATTACTTACTGCCTCCACCGGCTTCCTGAAGTTTCTCCAACACCCGGTCGAGGTTGAAGCTGCCAGGCTTCTGGCGCGGTGGAAACTCCTTGAAGGTCTGGAGGTATTGTCCTACAAACGCCTGCGCCGGTAAGAGCAGGAAAAGGCGCTCTATGCGCCACCGTGGATAATCAGCAGCCTCGTGGTCTGCCCGCTCAAATGGATCACTGCGGAGATTGAACAGCTTGGGTACACGGAGCGTCGCCAGAGGTTCCTGCCACACCTTGAAACCATGTTCACGCTGCTCGGCAAAGACAATTTTCCACTGGTTGTAACGGAGGTTCACCAGGTTGCCATCGTCGCTGAAGTAGAAGAATTCCTTACGCGGCCACTCGGCTTCGCCTTTGAGTGCAGGCAGGAGGTTGTAGCCATCGAGATGAACCTTAAAGGATTTGTCGCCGGACTTGTAACCTTTCTCCAACTTTTCGGCGATATCTGGTTCACCGGCGGTAGCCAGCAAGGTTGGCAACACATCCTCATGCGAGCCGATGTTGTTGATCACCGTGTCAGGTTTGATGACTCCCGGCCAGCGGATAATGCAGGGAACGCGGTAACCGCCTTCCCAGTTGGAGTTTTTTTCATTGCGGAATGGCGTTGTACCTCCATCTGGCCATGAGAAACATTCTGCGCCATTGTCGGTCGAATACATTACAATGGTGTTATCAGCAATACCAAGGTCGTCGAGCTTTTTGAGCAACTGGCCGATGTGCCCATCATGTTCGACCATACCGTCGGGATAAATGCCAAGGCCGGTCTTACCTTTAGACTCCTTCTTCAAGTGTGTCCAGATATGCATACGCGTGGAGTTCCACCAAACGAAAAACGGTTTACTATCCTCATTGGCTTTTTCAATGAAACGCAGTGCCTCTTTGGTGACTTCGTCATCTACGGTTTCCATACGCTTCTTCGTCAGCGGGCCAGTGTCCGTAATCTTGCCATTGGCGAAGCTGTGAATCACACCACGCGGGCCGAACTTTTTCTTAAATTCAGGATTCTTCGGATAGTCCGGATGTTCAGGTTCCTCTTCTGCGTTGAGGTGATAAAGGTTGCCAAAGAATTCATCAAAGCCGTGATTTGTCGGCAGATGCTCATCCCGGTCGCCTAAGTGGTTCTTGCCAAATTGTCCGGTAACGTAGCCCATCGGTTTGAGCAGATCGGCAATGGTCGGATCTTCTTTCATCAGCCCTTCTTTCGCACCAGGCAATCCCACCTTAAGAAGTCCGGTACGAAAAGGGCTTTGGCCGGTAATGAATGCCGCACGCCCGGCGGTGCAACTCTGCTGGCCATACCAGTCAGTAAACAGAGCGCCCTCCTTTGCTAGTCTGTCAATGTTAGGCGTTTGATAACCCATCATGCCGCGGTGATAACAACTGGGATTGTTCCAACCGATATCATCGCCCCAGATGACGAGGATGTTGGGTTTTTTGTCTCTGGCAGCGGCAACTGCATGGCTTGTGTTAAAAAGTAAAGCGGAAAATATCAGGTACATAACTACGATGTTAAATCGAAAAAACATCATAATCTTGCCTCCTTTGCCCCAATGTTACTTAATAAATAAAATACACTCACAATCAAATTCCGAAGGAATAACATCGCAACACAGATATCCCATGTCACCCCTTTGGGGTTCACAATCCTTGTCTCTCTTGTTTGCTATAATCATGACATCCCTACGGGATTAGTAGAGACGCAACATTTTGCGTCTCTACAATTGCAACATTTTGCGTCTGTACCATTGCACAAGCTTGTATATCTCCGAGTGTTTCAGGTGTGGGAGACAGGTTTCAAACCTGCCTCTATGGTAAAGATTGATCACTATAATGATCTTTGTACTTTTTATCAGTCCAGATATTTTTGATAAAAGCATTTACTCTCAGTTTGCTGTCATGAAAGAATTTGCTATTTGAAAAACCTCAAAAACGGATTCCCACTCCTAATACAGGTCCATGGATCGTAACATCGAACGCATTTTTATCATCTCCACTTCCTTTTTCATAGTCTATATCCAGCGCCCGGTAACCTGCCCCGGCAATGATCCTTTGAGAAATATCGTATTCAAAGAGTCCTACAGCCTGCCACGATAGGTTAGAGGTATCATCCGAAATATCAAAGCCGCCAATATCACCCCTTGCACTGAATCGTAACTTTTTCGTTATAGATGTACCTACACGAAATCCAACGATTGGGTCTATTAAGTCCTTTTCCGAATCCACATCCCTTTCAAAACCAAGCACAGGAACACCTACATCAATTTCATTATCGATATGCCAGTATCTTCCTCCTCCCAGTACATCCAACGACACGGGCAATCTTTCTCCCCACATTCCAAGTCTATAGAATGCACCAAATTCTAAGAGTAACATCTCTGTTTCGACATCGACATCGATTGGACCTGCCTCTCCCTCAGGGGAAAGTTTCATATAATTCGGCTGTACAAAAAATTCCCATCTTCCCCTTTTTGCTATAAAATGGGCTATTGCTGCAAGATCCAGTTCGTCGACAATATCATCAAAACCCACATCCACCTCAGCATCACGGCCTTTTACCGTTACACCACCCTCGATTCCCATTATCCATAAATAGGGAAGAATGATGAATTCCCATTTAGTATCTTTTTTATCTTCAGATTCGGTGTCCTCCATGTCTTCGGCAAAGGAAGGCATGTTGATAAGTAACAATAAAAATACTATCAATATCATAAAACAATTATTTCTTTTTTTCATTTTTACATAATTGTTCGTTATCATGAACTTCATCTCCTTTCTTTCCTAAGAGACTGTCTGAAAAGACAGGAATCACCACCTTGTCATTGCGAGGGCTTTTTCCGAAACAATCTCTTTGAAAAATGCTCAGGGGATTGCTTCGGATACTACCCTCGCAATGACGGTAATAAAGACAGTCTTCGTCAATAGAATATAAATACAGAAAAGGGAACTTTTCAGACAGTCTCTAAAATGTTACCAGGGACTTAAGGTAAAGGGCATACGATCCTTTACCTGATAGTCCCTGGGTGTTTTGGCAAGTTCGGCGCACTGGTTCGCCCAGTCTTTTATGATACCCTTCGCATGCCCCCACCACGTGACCGCCTTCAGGTCAATAACACGCATTTGGGCTTCCTGGCGGTCAGCAAATATAAAGAGCGTATCGCCGGTGACTCCATCTTTCAATCTTCCTTCAATTGCAGCACTTGGTTGTCCACCGGCAGCCGCCGATCCTGCACCGACAGCAATCCCAGCCGCAGGACCAAAAGCAGGAGCAGCAAGCCTGAGTGCTCCCAATGCAGCCTTGCTTGGCACAAGTTCCACGATAGCCAGTTCAAGCACTGCCGTTCTCGGCCCCGGCTGGCTTGCCAATTTCCATCCCGGTCTTTCATCATTGAGGAATGCATCGCGAAATGTTTCCTCTGTATACTGTGCCAACTCACGGGCACTGTCCTCAAGGTTCATATTACCAGGATTTGCAGCCTTCCAGCCGGTATTTTCCATGAGGTACTGCGTGTTGACCGGAGAAATTACAATGTAGTCATAATCTTCTTTCTGTACACCTGGCTTCACCCATACCCTGTTAAAAGGGAACCGCTCTCTCCGGGGAGTCATTCGCTCTGACTCTTGTAAAAATCCAGAGTCAGGTGCAGGGGCGGTCTTGCACCCCAACGGAATGCTTACCAATGTTACTCCTAATACAATGCATCCACAGATCATAGCAATACCCCTAACAATATTTTTCTTTACATTCACCAAACCACTCTCCTTTCTTTTTTATGAAACTTTTATCATTAATCCCATCTTTATTAAGGTTTGAAGTATGATTTCTATTCCAAGTGCAACCTGCAGCACCCCGAGCACGCTGCCGAGAATTTGCAGGGTTATAACGCCAATAACCTTTAGTATCCTGTGAGCAAACAGCATCGTGAGGAGATTGAGAGCCATAGTCACTAACAACGCACCAATAATCCCGGCATGCCGTGTAGCATCGTGCGTTGATGCCATAAGTATAATAAGCATCGCAATTCCATACGGGGTAACAATCGTAGGGAAAGAGAGGGACGAAATGGCCATAGCAAGCGTTGGGGTGGATGGTGTTGTCCTATTCTGGTGAGGTAACGAATACATCTGCATGATCATTTGCAGCGCTACCAGAAAAAGAATTATTCCCCCTGCAAGCATGAGGGCAGAAATTGAAATATGCCAGGATTTTAGTATCCTTTGTCCCATAAAAGCAGCAGCAAGACAGCCAATGGTGGAGATAAGGGTTGCTATAAGTGCAAGTTTACACCGAAACCTTGTATTAGTATCTCTGGTCATCTTAACAAACGGGACCAAAACTTTGATAGGCCCCAGCATAAGCATGAAAAAGGTAAATATCTCGGGAATACCCAAGATATACTGTGCCTGTTGACTACTTGAAGCGGTTGCCTGGAACTGGTTAACAGAAGTTGTTTGTGCAACTACCGAAAATACCAAGACGTGAAAAAGTATCATAATTACAACCAGAAAAAAACTCACTCTTTTCATAGAGAGTACCTTTCTTTAAATGACAAATGCTGCCTCCCTTAGCCGCTTAAAAACAACCCCTTAACCCCCTTTTCTAAGGAGGAATTCCTCAAGTCCCCCTTAGTAAAGGGGGATTCAGGGGGTTGTCTGGTTTGCTTTGACACAAACTTTAAAATTCCTATACATGAAACTATGCCTTCGGCGACTTTTTTAAGCCACGAATGAACACGAATGAGCACAAATCTTTTATTTTCATAGTATTCGTGTCTATTCGTGAACACTCGTGGCTAAATTTGAATTTCTTATACACTGAGTTAAGCCTTCGGCAGCTTCTATCTCTTGTCGAAACGCAGGGCAAGGCTTTAGCCTTGCTTCCCCGCCTGAACGTGCATGGGATAGAGCAACCCTAAATGGTTGCTCTACAGATACATTACCTTTATATCTAACCACCACCGGCAGGAATTGTCACAATCGGAGCGCCTTCTTTACCTTCTGTCTCCATGAGTGTAATGACAAACATCAAGGAGGAAAACAAGCTCTTAGATGGCAAGTCCTTATCGTCAATCCAAAACCAGTAACCCCGATAAGGAACCGAAATGAAGACATCCGAAGGTTTTTCCTGAGAACTGTGTATCCGAATCAGAGACACAGGTGGAGTGTCGGTAACCGGTTGGTCTGTCAGTGTTGGGTTTACGCGTTTCTCTGCCACGTGTACACCGGGTACATCGATATAAGAAGCTAAATCAGAAATGATCTCTAAAATCGACCGGGTGAGAATAGCGACTTCTTTGTCATTTGCGGAAAAAGAGCCATAAATCACCCTGAATTCTTTTGTGTTGGGATCAAGGTCAAGTACCTTTCTGATAGCGAGGATATCCACCGCCATTGTTTGATTCATCTCCTCCCGGAAAAAGATCTCGAGAGATGCCTCTTCTTTATCTATTTTTTTTATCCGCATCCCCATAACTCCCTCACTCTGAACCCTTCTCATCCTCTCAACCAAAGGATAGAACTCCGGATCTGCCTGGCGCGCCCTTGCCCCACCTCCGAAGTGATTCTGTATCCCATTAATGGAGTGTATGCAGAGCCTGAAAACCAGATCGATGGGATAACCGGTCTGGATCATGGTAAGGAGAGAAATGGGAGGGATGGGCTTCATCAGGCTCCGGGCAAATCGTTCCCCTGTCATGGGACTGTATGTTATGGTAGGTCGGTCAAAGTATCTTCCGGTTCCACCGATACCGAGGATATTACCACCTCCAAATCCTTCCTTGGGGCTGCTCCAGGAAGAGTTCACACTAACTACACTATCCAGTGCATATTGACTGATAACAGAATTTACATCAAGAAAAACCGGCGCATCGGCATAGCGCATCTTCACCATATTCAGAAGCATCTGGTCCTTCCAGGAATCAGAAATAGCCGTGGTATAATCGAACCGGTCCCGTGCCAGAAACCGTGGCCCAATACCTGTGCACCCGATAAGACCGATGAACGATGCAAGGAACGCTGCGTTGAGAGATCGACTTTTGAGAATCATTGCCCACCCGTCTTATCAAATCTCAAATTATTCATGACCGAATTTTTCTGATGATTTCAGAAAGCCTTGAAAAACCATAGTTATAGTACCCTCTATGAAACCGCACCGCATTCAACCCTGAAGGGGCGAAATGATTGTAGATACAATATACCCTACCATCAAATCCCGAAGGGAGGCACCTCAACGCAGATTCTTATGTCACCCCTTCGGGGTTCACCATCCTTTTCTCTCTTTTTTGCTATAATCATGACATCCCTACGGGATTAGGCAGGGAAATAAGGTAGAGATGCAAGATTTTGCGTCTCTACAATTGCAACATCGTGTATCCCTACGTTTAACGTTGAGAAATTTCAAGTACGTAGGGCATCCCTTTAGGGTTGCCTGGCAAGGCTAAAGCCTCGCCCTACATCGACTCCGTGAGTGTTTCCATGGTAAAGATTGATCACGATACCGGAGAACATGTAGTTTACAAAACTTTGTCTCTGCCATATGCTGTCTGGTTTCAATCGTTGATCACTATACTTATACTTAAAATACTGTTGGATTACAGGTAGGGGCGAACCTTGTGTTCGTCCACATTTTGTGCAAATCCAGAACCGATATGTTTTCCCATAACAAGGGCGAACACAAGGTTCGCCCCTACCCCGGTTGCAACTTATTTTGAGTAGTTACGAAAAACCCTTTGTGGTCTATCCCTCCCTGCTGTGAAGTTTATCAAGGCGTTTTTTGAGCCTTTCTGCCCAGAATTTAAAGGCCTCCTTTACTGCTCCATATTTAGACCAGCCAGCGAGTTTTCCCCCCGATCTTGTATCAATAGCGGCAGCAATGCGCTCATTACTCATTGAGTCAAGGAACTCTACTTCCATGCTTGCACTCCCAACGCCCGTATGTTTTCCCGTTGCTGCTTTCTTGATCGTGCTGATAACAAGGGCTTGCGGAACTATGGTAGTTACAACCCCAATGCCTGGATGGCTCTGCTTTATATCGGTTATCGCAGTACGTATACGAACTACATCGGAGCCAGGCGTTTCGGTAAAAGGATAGTCGGCGCCAACTACTTCTGCAAAGGTCTTATGGAATTCATCAGCCAGCTCTTTCATCACTTCCGGCTGGATGCCCTTGTTTTCTGAATCCTCGCTGAAATAAAAAACTACCTGGTCCATCATGATTTTATTATATTTGCTGAAATCAACGCCCTCTTTCATATAAAGAAGGTCAGCCCCACCCGAAGGACCCTCTTTAAAACCAGAATAATCGGATAGGAAACCTGAATAGCGGGTTTGTGCACATGATACTGCCATCGTAACTATGAACGGAGCAATTATTACACTTACGACCTTTTTTGATATTTTCAACTTATCCTCCTTTCTAAAATTGTTAAAATGGTAAAATACGCAAATAACAATACTATTATTGCAATTCTGCCAGAAGCTGCTGGAAGTCCTTTGATTCTGTGAGTATTCGATGAGCAACTTCACGCAGATGATCAACCTGTTCTGCGGATAATTTAAATGAGGTCGGTAAGCCCTTGAGGTATTCGCGTTCGGCATCATCCTTTAACATATCAAACCTTACCTCAACGAGATAAAATTTGATATCTCCGCAGCCACCCGGCTCCGTTACAATCGGGCCATCTCCGCACCTGTTTTTTTGAACCTCTTTTGTCCATTTATAGAAACTCTCTCTCAGCAGCATAATGGTCTCGTAATTGTATCGTGTAATCGATACCGATGAATACGACTTGAGCATTGCAGAGAAGGGAGGTGGCTGCCCCAGAAGACTCAATCTGTTATCAACCGCGGTCTCTGCATTTACTACAACGAAAACCACCTTATGGATATTCTCAAGTCCCAAATATTTAACCGAATCCCAAAAACTTCCAAGGGCTAGTATCCTATCAAGAGCAGCTCTCAGCCCAAGATTATCGGATACACCTCCATCAACAAGATGGATATACTTCCTTTTCTCGGAATCCAGGTAGGGTCTGGTGTTGCTTACAAGATGAAATGTCCGTGATGAAGTATCCTGTTCCTTTAAAACCCTATCCATTTGTTCGGGAAGTGTATAACCACAGTTATTGGAATAGTTACGAATAGTAACTGGTGTGAGGAGGATGGGTACCGCTGATGAAGCTGCTACTGCACGCGCGACAGGAAAGCTAGATACATCTGAGCAGATAACATCAAATGAATCCTGGTGAAATGCCAGTCGTATACCCGTCACCATATCGGTTGCGTTAATATGGATCATAGGGCCTTTCCTGGCTGCTATATCACTAAAGGTTTTTTCATCAAAAATATGTTTGTTATAATATTCTCCTGCAAGGTCGCTCCGGTCAAAAAAGGGAGAGGAAAGACGAACCCAATTGTCAGGTCTCAGTAACATCCTCCGTACAAGGGATCCCTGAACATTTTTTTTCAAGAATTTCTGTTCAAAATCCTCAAAGATACGGTCACCAAAAAGACCGTAATAGGCAGCGGTAAAACTGCCTCCGGATACTCCAGCAATGCCGTCAACCTCATCGAGGAGTTTCCGCCTTTGGCCATGCAGTGTTACTTCTGTCTTTCTCAGTTCTTCAAGAACACCATACGCTAAAGCAGAGGCCCGTGTACCGCCACCAGAGAATGTAAGAAATAAAGCCAGTTCATGAGAATTTCCTGGTGTACCCATAAACTTCCCGCGGTACCCGCTGTCAGGGTCGATTTTTGTGAGGGGTTTATTGACAGGATAATGCACACAACCAGACATAAGAAAAAAAGTGGTAAGAATGCCTGTCCACAGAAGGAAAAAATGAAGACCTGTTTTCATAACCGTCCCTCCCCTAATGAAGTATTGCCAAAAGTTAAACTGATTTTCTAAAAGAACGTCTCACAATAGATGAAACATAAGGTATCATTGCGAGGATCTTTTCTGAAACAATTCTCATACTCTCTTTTATCATGCATTACTATTCGTGGTCTCAGAATAAAATATCATTAGAGCGTAGCTGGTTTTCCTCAGAAAATTCAAAGCTTCTAAAGATTTGCATTTTTGTACACTACCATACCATTTATTTCTTTGTAAAGGAAAATCAAGGATTAAAGGATTACTTCGGAAAAGACCCTCGCAAGACATCCTATGTTTAAGGCAATTATAGTGATCAACGATTGAAACCAGACGGCACATGGTAGAGACGAGGTGTTGTAAACTAAAGTTCTCCGGTATCGTGATCAATCTTTACCATAGAGACAACAGGTTTGAAACCTGTCTCTACACCTAAAAACACCTGGAGAGATAAGTACCTGACCACAAATTTTTGTACATGTATCTTTGCATACAGGGGTTTTCAATATGCAAAGATTTATGTTCAGGTACTTACAAGATTTTGCAATGGTACAGACGCAAGATTTTGGAGACGCAAAATGTTGCATTTGTCGGTTGTAGAGACGCAAAATCTTGCGTCTCTACCTAATCCCGTAGGGATGTCATGATTATAGCAAACAAGAGAGAAAAGGATGGTGAACCCCGAAGGGGTGACATAAGAATCTGCGTTGAGATGTCATCCCTTCGGGGTTGAATATGGATAGAACCAGTCGGCGATCCATCACCAACGTCCGGTTTCCTAATCAATCCAGCCCTGTTCCTCGAATCGTGTCTTGAGATGACTGGCAATTTCCTTAGCAGCCTGCCGGGCTCTGCCCCCAATCTTAGCTTTGCCGCTTGCCTCCCCGTAAACTTTCATCCCGCTACTGACGATGGGTCCGGCAGGGTTGGCGGCGGCAATTAAGCCGACAACCCCCAAAGCCGCCCCCGGGGCTTTACTGCCGCCGGAAGCTACGGTACCGGATCCGAGTTTTCGCAGCCCCTGAGCCGTCATCTGGTAACCCTCGGCAGCTACTTGCAACTTGGACGAGCCGGAACCAAATCCGATAGTCATGCGTTTGGCGGCGCTGCCCTCGTTAACCGTGAGGAGATAGCCCCGAATCACAATGTCGTTTATCTGCGGCGTTGTTCCCATCTCAGCCCGTACCGCTGGCATTCCCATACCGCGAATCTCCTCTACCAACTGTTCCGCAATTTCAGCTCCTTATCTGACGGCCGGTCTCGATCTCCTCGGCGGTTTGTGGTGTTTCGTGCTCGGAATACGCGTTGGCTATCGATGAATCCGCCGGAACATCGCCGTGCGTGGCAACGAAGTCATACACCAGGATATGATTGGGACGGGGAAGCTTTCCGGTCACGAGTTGCTGTTGGTCGGAGACCTTGGTTGAGGCACACCCGGCAAGAAATGCCAGAGCGAACAGACCCGCCACGATAGCCGGCATTTTTTTCTGAAGTGCAGGGCCTCTGCGGGTGATTTCATGGGAGAGTCGAGCGGCAGGTGACCCTGCGCGCTGTTTTGATTATTCATGGCTGTTTTCCTTTCGTTGTGGTTGAAGTTTCCTGTCGAAATTTCTCTTGGTGATCATCGTATACCCGTTGTATAGTCTCATATGACACACCACTTTTTGCTGATTACGGCATACGGGCAAAAATTCTTTTTGCTGCTTTCTTACTATTCTCCTTTCTTTCCGGTTAGAATCATTAAAATATTTACCGCTCATTTATTCCTTTGAAAAGGTGGGAACAATGGGTTCAATTTCACGCAAGATAAGATAATTCCCACACGCTATTGAAATTCACAATCATATATTCCCATCAAGAGATTCTAACGGGGCAGACAAGCGCCAAAAACGACAAAGGCCACATCATCACCGGAGATCGTCACCACGGTTTTACCCGTCTCTTCCGAAATTGATGCCGTCCAGCCAATAACATTTCGTATACCTTCTCTACCCTTTTCTGCTCCTTGCAGGATCAACTTTCCCTCTATACTTTCCATACGTTTAATGAGAGTATTTCGGTCTTCCTTGCCCTCAACCAAAGGACTGATTGTCTTTTTCGTAAAATCTATCATAAGAAAGTGCGGCAAATTAACATCTTCGACTGTTACTGGATGGCATTCACCATTCGGTGAGCACTCAATTACATTTTTTATAGAAAAAAGCAGTGGCTTTGACCCGTCAAAATCACCCGCATGAGATACCAGGGGTATAAGATAGGCACATACAACGGACAAAACTGTTAGTTTCAATGTTTTCATAGTTCTCTCCTTTATTTCACCGTATATCCTTTTGCTTCAAGACATGCGCTGTATGCGCGGTTATATTCGCTCTGCTTTTGAGTATACTGGGCAGATTGCTGCTTGATCTGCTGTTGCTGCGCCTGTTCCATCTGTTTTTTCTGTTTGCGACTCCTTATGCCACCAAGGCCACCACCGGAGGCAGCGCCGATAGCAGCGCCCTTACCTGCATCACCGGCAATTGCGCCGATACCTGCACCAAGCAATGCTCCTCCTGCGGCTCCTTTAGCAGCACCTCCAGCGACACTTCCCTTACTTTGGGCTGATGGTTGCTGTGGAACATTGGACGCTACCATAGGATCAAATCCGGTCTGCTGTTTCGCCCAGGAGTGACACTCAAACTTATCCTTTTCCATCTGTTCCTGACTCTGGCCTTTTGCTGGGTAGATAATTAATCCCTGAGCCAGAGCAGAATCCATAATACATGTTGTTATGAATAGTAAAATCAATAAATATATCATTCTCTTCATTATCTTCTCCTCGTGTATTTTCATTTTGAAACAATTCAGTACATAGAAAGAAAGTTATACTAATTTTACAACAAAACACGCAAAGGTTGTTCCAATCATTCCTGAATGAGATTATAAACATCTAACATTTCTTTTCTTTTGTTTTTTAACCACTTTATCATTAATAAGATAAAGAAAACTTTAATCCATATTTCGCACTTAAAAGTCATAAGTTATTGAAATTACTAAACTTAATTTTTTAACTGCCAAATTTGCAGTTTTGTAACTTATTAATAAATAAAGACTTATAAATAGGTGCGGAAAGCGGGCTTTATAGTGAAATAAATCAGGTTTTCGAAATTTGAGTACCAATAATTTGAAAATTTTCAGCCAAAAGAGTAAAAGAATAACAATGGAGCATTTTTCCTTAAGTTATCTATAGTATCCTCTCTGAGGATAATTTCATGAGTTTCTGTATCAAGTGCTCCGTTAAGATTTATCCGCTCTCTTTCTGTGTTTGTGGAAAGTTCTTTGGTTGTTCCTTTCTCTATCCACGAGTGAGCAGGCAGAGAATTGTAATGAGGATGTACGGCATCGATAAAGAAGATTTTATCTGAATATGCCTTTGTTTTTTTGAATTGTTGATACTGATTAATAAATTCTCGTTGTGCTTCTGGATTTGCTTTGCCAGGAACTGAGGTAGTCTTTTTATAAACAAATCCAAGTCGATGAAGAGTGTATACTATCCCTTCTGAGGTATAACGTACCTTAAAGGTTTCTTTGATACACTCTCCAATCTCTTTCGCAGTGCGATAAAGATTACCTCTGAGATGTTCTTTTAATTGTTCTTCTTGATGGGCAGTAAGCTTAGCTACACATCCCATATAATTATCAGAAAGAAGAGCCTCTAATCCCTTGGACTGATAAGTTATTTCATATCAGAAATCTTTTAGAGGCCGACTATCTTTCTCTAAAATTTATCCAGAATCTTAGACAAATTTCTCTCAGTTTATAGACTCATTTCTTTTCATTATTTCCTTTGTCTTACTATAAGAACCGACATATACCCTCTTCCACTGCTTTTCAGGGATATAAGGTCACACGTAAAAAATGCATTTTTCTGACCAATATAAGAAGCAAACAAGGCATTTTCTGCTAGTTTTAACTCCTCAAGTAATTGAATCACTTCGTCCAATTTCTTGGCGACCTTCATCATCACAACCGTATCAAATGTTTCAAGGATAGGGCGTAATGTATTCATATCTGTTGGTACCGGAATTACCGCCAATTTCTCATCCCCTGCCAGGAGCGGATAATTAGCTAAACATGCAGCAGCATTATATGAAGTGATACCAGGAATGGTGTGTATGCATTGATCTGGCAGCATAGAAGTTAAATGACGCAGCAAATAAATATAGGTGCTAAAAGTCAGGGGGTCTCCAAGGGTAAGATAAGCAACTTCATACCCGGCTATGACTTGAGCATATACCTCTTCTGCAGCTTTAAACCATGCGGTATTGAGAATCGCGGTATCCTTCGTCATAGGATACACCTGCTCTATTACCTTTTTATCTTTTACATAATCCTTAACAATCTCCAGCGCCAGGCTATCTTCTTTTAAAGAAGATTTTGGAACAAAAATATAGTCCGCCTTCTGAATTGTATGAATTGCTTTTAATGTAAGGAGCTCCGGATCACCCGGACCTAAACCGATGCCGTAGAAATTACCTGTAGAATGTTTAGCCACGAATTTACACGAATGAACACGAATTTATTCAAATAAAATACATGCCTTATATTTATCTGGCCACGAGTTTAATTAGGCCTTCGATAACTTTTTATATCATCTCTGTAGGGGCGAACCTTGTGTTCGCCCTTGCTTTGCACACTTCAAAACGTTTCTCTGTGTTTCCCATTTGAGCGAACACAAGGTTCGCCCCTACACAAAAGAATATTGAAATTTCTTAACACCAAACCAGGCCTTCGGCAACTTTTTAGATACACGACATATGGCGCTTAAAGACAACCCCCTTGCCCCCTTTCCTAAGGGGGATTTCTTCAAGTCCCCCTTAAAAAAGGGGGATTCAGGGGGTTGTCCGGTATGCTCTGACACAAACTTTGAATTTCCTAAACATCAAGTAGGGGCAGGTTTTAAACCTGCCCCTACAACAAAACATTGAAATTCCTATGCATTAAACTTATAGCAATAACTTGTACCGTGTCCTTTTTATTCGTGCCTATTCGTGTCAATTCGTGGCTAACGAAACAATTACTTCTTTGTGATAATCACCACGACTAACCCATTTGTCTTTATATTCAATGCAGAAACTAAATCTGCCTCGTGGACACGTTCATCCGGAAGGGAAAGATTCTCGCACACAAACATACGTCTCTCCCGGATTCCATTTTCTAATAACCGGCGGGCAATAATAGCAGGTGTGTTCTTATGATCCGTCAATATTCCAACCTTACCCTGCTCTCTAACCTTTTTCACAAGCTCTGCATATTCGGTATCTCTTCCGTGTAAACTCATAAAGCACGCATCGTCCCAGCATTCACCAATAGCTGCAAAGGCAAGCTGCATACTGCTAATTCCGGGAATGATTAAGCAAGATTCCCGGCCTATGTCTTTTGTCAGCATCTTCGTATAACTGAAAAAACACGGGTCGCCACTAACCAGCACTACAACCTGCTTTGTAGAGCGCCAGGCACTGATTCTCTCTACCATAATTTTGTAATTCTTTTCCAGGATCATTTTTTTAGCATCGATATCCGGAAACAATTTTAACAGACGCCGGCTTCCTACGAGGATATCGGCTTTGTTAATATTATAAAGGGCCTTGGGAGAAATATAAGCCTTTAACCCTGGTCCGCAACCGACGATAACGACTTTGTTTTTATAATCTCTAACCATGTTTGAGCACTCTTTGAAATACCCATAACCGAACCCTTCATATCAAATAAGATTACCCCAGCCTCTGGGGCAGCAAACGGCTGTTTATCCTTATAAAATGCCCGTATCTTACCCTCTATTTCATCTGCTACTTCATGCATAACCGATAGAGCATTATCCCGTAATAATTCAACTATTCCCTCTACGGTTGAAACTTCCTTTAAACCCTTGAGTACCTTATCGGAAAGAGGAGCGCGTTGAATACTATCTATCAGAATATCATTTGCAGGCTTTGAAACAGCGCTGTGGGTATGAAAATCACCCCGTAACAGCTTTGCCAGTTTACCTGGATGTCCTGCCAGTATGATCTTCCTGAAAAGTCTTTTTTGCGCCTCCTCTAACATAAAACCGACAAAGTTGCTTATTTGAACAACCTGGTCTTTGGGGATATCAACCAGATTCAGAATGGAACGTTCACCGAGACTGCCAGGCACCAGGACTACCGCCTCATATCCGATTCCCCGGGCAATGTCGAGTCCGCACAATAAAGATGTTTTAAAAGATTCTTCTGACATAGGACGGACAATCCCTGTAGTGCCGATAATAGAGATCCCCCCTATTATACCGAGTCTGGGATTGAACGTCTTTTCTCCTAAAGTCCTCCCTTCAGGGACAGAGATTATGACCTTTACTCCAACACCACTGCCGATCACTTTTCTTACAGCATCTTCAATCATACGTCTTGGCACAGGATTAATTGCAGCGTTACCCACCGCTACCTGCAATCCTGGTTTCGTAACCCGGCCTACTCCTTCACCACCGTCGATTTCTATGGTATCAGTGTTGTTCCATTCAACCCGGGCGTATATCCTGCATCCGTTCGTCACATCAGGGTCGTCTCCTGCGTCTTTCTGTACAGCACACTCTGACACCGTATCTGACAACCGCTTGTCGAGGATGCCCAGCTTAAGTTTTACCCCAATCGGGGTATCAATCTCCACCTCATCGGGAATCTTTCCCTTCACTAAACCGATAGCTGCCGCCTTAGCTGCCGCTGTTGCACAACTTCCTGTTGTATAACCGGATCGTAAAGACATACATTAAAACGAGATTATAATTGTAAGGGCGAACCTTGTGTTCGCCCTCGTTATGGAAAAACACAAAGGCTTGGATTCGCTCAAAAGGTGGGCGAACACAAGGTTCTCCCCTGCCGTTGGTTTCGTACCTTATTTTAAGCAATTCCGTATTTTTCTCAAAAAACTAGCGTGATACGAAAACTTTACTATTCTTTCGCTAATTTTATAAGCGCATTAACGATCGATACCGCTACAGCGCTACCGCCCTTCCGGTTCGTGTTGGTTATATAAGGAATAGAGACATCCTTTAATGCATATTTTGCCTCAACTGCGCCTACAAAACCAACCGGAATACCTATCACGAGAGCCGGTTGTGCCAACCCCTTTTTTATCAGATCAATGAGTTCAAACAAGGCAGTAGGAGCATTGCCTATGGCGACAATCCCATCTTTCATCTCATGAATAGACTGCTGCATAGCTACTATGGCACGAGTTTTACCCAAACAATTTGCGTCCTCAGCAACAGATTTCTCGGCAATTTTACAAATTATCTTACCCCCAAACTTCTCAACAGGCCCTTTACTGATCCCGGATTTAACCATATTCACATCAGTAACAATATTCTTCCCGTCTTTCAAAGAGCGTATACCTGCCTCAACAGCCTTTGGGTGGAAAATCAAATTATATGCATATTCTGTATCACCGGTAGCATGAATAGCGCGTTGAATGATTGGCCTGTGCAGTTCTGGTACAGATTGTAAATCAACAAGTTTATCAATAATCTCAAAGCTCTCGTCAACAATGTCCTGTGGCTGTTCGATACGAGGTTTGCCTCCGTACTGTTTTTCTATCAATGCCTCATGAATACGGTCAGCGGCAATCAGGGCAATCCGCTCATCTGCACCGATATTATCAGCATAGAGAAACTCTGCCTGTGGATATTTTGCCTTTTCGTTTTCCATCATTTCAGGGATATCTTTGTAGACATGGTTTCCTTTGAATAATAACAACGGTACCACTACGATCCGATGAATTCCATGCTCAACGATTCTTTTTACGACCTCTCCGAATCCCGGTTCTGCCAATTGCAAAAAGGCCCCTTCTACCATGTCCCATCGATTCATTGCACGCAGCATATCGGCCACCTTAAATAATCCATCATTGCCGCTGCTCAATTTACTGCCATGTGAAATTAATACAATACCTGTTTTCATTGTTCTTTCTTTTTTTTAATTATAAATAATGATGCACTGTTATTCAATGTTAGACAAGATTTACATAATTTTTTTACTCTTTTCACTTCATTGTTTTTTACTTCTATAAATGCTATCCCAAAACCTATTTCTGTACGGGAACCTCTCTCTATCTTCAAATGATTCTAGATACAAAATTGAGGTTTTGGGATAACTCCAGACCAGGCGACACGGACAAACGGGTTTATCCGTGCTTATTTACCTACGTACAGAGATACGGATTACAAACACTGACAAACAAAGTTTGTCAGTGCCACCCCTGGAATTGGCTTACATATAGTATGAAAATTTTTCTCCTTCTCCATACTATATTTCAAATGATTCTAGATACTAAATTAAGGTTTTAGGATGACCTCTAGTCATTTTACCCCTTCGGAATTGTCCATTCGTATTTCTTCCTTATCTGTGTTCATCCGTGTCCAAAATCAAATACCTTACGCAACCTTATGCTCCTGGATACGCTCCACATGAGAAGTCACAAGTTCGAGGATCTCTTCGGAACTATCGCATTGTAATAAATAGGGACGCAACTCAGTAGCCATGGGCATAGACATAATATATTTAACGATATGCTTGCGGAAAAGGATAATACCGATCTCCCTTCCATAGTATGCCTGCATAAGTGATATATGACGCCGGATGAGTTCGATCTTTTCATGGTATGTTATCTGACTTCTGTCCCTACGTTGAAAAATCCATGGATGGCCGATAGCGGCCCGTCCAATCATTACACCATCGCACCCGGTATGCTGTTTTATGCGTTCAATATCTGCGACACATCTTACATCACCATTACCAATTACCGGGATCTTTACCGCCTGCTTAACCTCTGCAATCGCATCCCAATCGGCCTTGCCGCGAAAGAATTGAGATCTCGTACGGCCATGAACGGCAATAAGTGCGGCGCCATTTTCTTCGAGAATCCGGGCAACATCCAGATAGTTGCGTGACTTATCGTCCCATCCTAACCGAATTTTACCGGTTACCGGAACACGGAGTACTTTCGTTAATTTCTGAAAAATCCTTCCAATCTTTTGGGGATTTTTCAGAAGCCCGGCCCCGGCTCCTTTGCCGGCTATATCCGACACAGAACAGCCCATATTGACATCGATAACATCCGGCCCCAGCGCTTCCATCATGCGACTGGCCTCCGCAATTTTATCCTCATCGTTACCAAGTATCTGAAATGAGACAGGTCTCTCAACTAGTCTAAAATCAAGCAATTGAAAGGTTTTCCTGTTTTTCCACAGCACCCCGTCCATAGAAACCACTTCTGCACAACTCATTGCCATACCAAATTCCCGGCAAATGAGCCTATAGGGAATATCGGAAAATCCTGCCATAGGAGACAGAATTAAATCCCCATATATGGGAATATTGCGTATAAAAAAATTAGGGTTCATATATTCTCGTCTTGTAAAACCGTATTTTCTCTCCTATACTTTTATTTAAATCCAAATACATTTAAGTGTATAATTATACCATAGTGGTAATAAATATCATTTGTTTTTTTTGTTACAATATTGTATTTTAATAAAGTTTTTAACACCTATACGGTTATTTATAGATTCATTCACGATAATTCGAATGGTATCGATATTTTATATCTGTGCAACTTTATGGTTCAATATCGTAAAGATCCACATTCTACACCTTATTTTTTATAGTAAATAATTATGGCTTATCAGGATTTATCAGATTTTATAAGAAAACTGGAAGACTCCGGGCAGTTAAAGCGCATTAAAACAGAGGTCTCTGCTGAATTGGAAGTTACCGAGATTACTGACCGAATCTCCAAGGCATACGGACCTGCCCTTCTCTTTGAAAAGGTAAAGGGATATTCAATACCGATACTTATCAACGCCTTTGGCTCGTATGAGCGCATGGCTATGGCTCTTAATGTAAAAAACGTAGATGAGATTGCACAGGAAATAGCGAATCTTGTTAAGCCTGAGATACCATCAAGCTTTATTGACAAGATCAAGTTTATCCCACACCTGTTAATGACATTCTCAAAATTTCCTCCTAAAACCGTAAAGCACGCGCCTTGTCAGGAAGTTGTATATGAAACAGAACCATCCCTCGCAAAAATACCTGTCATCAAGTGTTGGCCGGGAGATGGCGGTAAATTTATCACGCTCCCATTAGTCTTTACGAAAAATCTGAAAACAGGTAATAGAAATGCCGGTATGTACCGTATGCACGTTTACGATGATAAGACAACCGGTATGCATTGGCATATCCACCATGATGGAGCCAGGCACTATAGGGATTATCAGAGAGAAGACAAGTGCATGCCCGTGGCCGTCGCATTGGGCTGCGATCCCGCCATTACCTATGCAGCCACGGCGCCTGTTCCGCCGGAAGTAGATGAAATGGTCTTTGCAGGTTTTTTGAGAAAAAAGAATGTAGAAATGGTAGCCTGCAAGACGATCGATATGGAAGTGCCTGCAAATGCAGAGATTATACTGGAGGGATATGTTGATCCCAAGGAAACCCATATTGAAGGCCCTTTTGGCGACCATACCGGTTATTATTCGCTCGCTGATTATTATCCGGTATTCCACATTACCTGCATTACGCAACGGAGAGAGCCAATCTATCCCACTACCATTGTGGGCAAACCTCCTATGGAAGATTGCTATATGGGAAAAGCAACGGAACGGTTGTTTCTCCCCCTTTTAAAGCTCATGATTCCTGAGATTATCGATATGAACTTGCCTCTCTTTGGCGTCTTTCACAACTTTGCTTTCCTCTCTATCGATAAACGATACCCATTCCAGGCAAAGAAGGTTATGCACGGAATATGGGGTATGGGACAGATGATGTTTACAAAGATTATTGTGGTGGTCGATAAGGATGTCAATGTACAAAGTGTGGATGAGGTAATGTGGCGGGTGGGAAACAATGTAGACCCACGCAGGGATATTACCTTTGTGGATGGTCCACTTGATGCTCTGGAACATGCATCCGCTTTACCTAAGATTGGCTCAAAGATGGGGATCGATGCCACAAAAAAATGGCCTGAAGAAGGCTTCACGAGGGAATGGCCAGACGATATCAAGATGTCACCAGAGATCGTTAACCTGGTGAATAAAAAATGGAATTTATATGGAATTTAGTCACGAATGAACACGAATTTGCACGAATTTTACAAAAAATTTAAAAAGAGATGCTTACACAAACTGAATTATTAACAAAAAAGGGTGATTATATCCAGCAGATGTTTGGCTCAATCGCAAGGGTATATGACCTCTTAAATACCATTTTAAGTTTTAACTTTGATAAAAAATGGCGAAAATTTGCTGTAAAGGTCAGTAACGTTGCTCCTGACGCACATGTTCTTGATGTCTGTACAGGAACCGGCGATCTGGCAATTGCTTACTCTAAGGTACTAAATCAGGATGGTAAAGTTATTGGAAGTGACTTTTGTCATGAAATGGTAAGGATTGCAGATCATAAACTCAGGAAGAGAAAACTTTCAGATAAGATACAAGTTATTGAGGCCGATACTTTACGATTGCCTTTCCATGATAACTATTTTCAAGTCTCTGCTGTAGCCTTTGGAATAAGGAATGTATCGGATTTGAAGTCTGGCATTACCGAAATGATGAGAATAACAGCCCCAGGGGGCCGCGTTGTAATCCTGGAGTTTTCGCAACCTACAAGCCCCCTATTCAAGACAATCTATTACACGTATTTTAAAAAGATACTCCCTTTTATTGGAAAGCTCATTTCACGCAGCAGATACAACGCATACTCATATCTCCCCACATCGGTATTAAACTTCCCGGACCGGTATGGTTTACAAGCACAGATGGAAGCTTGTGGACTTGAGGATGTAAAAATATACTCAAGGACACTTGGGATTGTTACTATCCATGTCGGTCAAAAACCGTGTAAATAGAAGCAGCTTCCGGTTCAGAGTCAACCCTCATTATTATTCAATAGAGGAGATATCTATATCCTTCTTTGACCTCTCTAAAAACTATAGCCTACGCTACCAATAAGCGTCCTATCCTCTTTTTCCGCTCCTTCAGCCGGTGTGTTATCATACTGATCAAGGAGTTCTACACTCAATGCGATGGATTTTGTTAAATTATGCCTGACTCCTAAACCAGAATCCACACGCCAATCGCTGGTATTTTCAGCGCTCTGTACATACTCTGCTTTTGCGTAAAATGTTATTGTGTCAAGTATACGCCAATCTAAATACTGACCGACCCTTATACCTAAATACTCATCTATAATTCCACCGTGAAACCTTTCATAAGTATACGCGGGACCAGCTTCTGCTTTGTATTTTAAATGCTCTTTATCGATGAACCGATAACCAACACCAGGAGATGAAATAGACCGATAACTTAACCTCTCGATCTCATCATGCTCAAAGTATTGGTTAAAAAAAGAATAGAGCCTGAGGGTATGCTTGTATTCATATTTTCCCGTAGCGCGTTGCTCATTGGCAGTCTCTACATCTTCATCGGTAGCTTTATCGGTTACTGTTTCATAGAGTATCAGTGCATCAAAAAATATATTATCCAAACTTCTTATATTTGCGTAACCTCCTTTTATATGGGTTGTGGCAGACTCTGTATTTCCATCTTTGATATTCATACCTGCATCAACATTTCCTTTCCACGTCCGCTGCGGAGGTATTACTTCTTTTTCCTCTATTTGAGCAGCCTCTTCAGCGCTGACAGATGGCGGCTGTTCCGCTGCGGGTTGATCTTCTCTTTCAGAAGGTTGTCCTTTATCAGGAAATTCCAGTATCTGTTCTGTTTCTTCATCGGCAACTTCCGTTGATTCAATTTCTGTTTTGGGTAAAACGAGTGTATCAGTTGTTGTGTAATCAATATCTTTTATAGAGATATTTTCTGGCTTCGGCAGCCTAAGGATAGAAAGCCCTTCTTTTGAATGGTTTACAATAATAATCTCATTACCTTCGGAAATAAAATTTACATCCTTCAGTTGAATATCAATCTCGCTTCCATCTTTCTTTCGAAAAGAAAAGGCTTCTTCGTTAAATTTTACTATCTCTCCTTCTAAAGTATTACCATCAATCATTTTTATTTCATCCGAAAATACTGCTTTTATCTCGAATGAGAGGGTAAACAAAAAGTAAAAACATGCAAGACTTATCCAGAAGTATTTTTTCTGTAACATATTTTTTTACTTTCCTTTTTCCTTTCTCATAAAAAATTGCCACACAATTGTAATATACAAACTCAACTTATGAAGAGAAAGCATTGTGGCAAATTTTGGAAAAACTTCTTATTTTTTTAAGTTAAAAATACTTTTAACATCGTTAAATTTGTTCTTGTCTGAACGAAAAATATCTTTTTTAAAGCAATATAAGTTACGTTTCTACCTTGCCATGTCACACTTTCAGACGTCACGCTTTTGTGCCATGTCACACTTCTTGCTGTGATTATTTCAAATGTGTAGTGAAATTACAAAATATTAAAATTATACCCCCTTATCTTTTTATCATTCACATACCAGTCAATACTACTCAAACATTATATTACTGTAAGTAATTATAAAATACTATCTTATTCTTATATTTATTAACAATAAAAACAAGATTGTATCAATTTTTCAAAGATGTTTTTCGATATGGAGTAATAAGATTTTAATTAATTTTCTCTTTATTTCATAATTTGGTATGTATTTTTCTATTTATACAAAACATATAAGTCTTCCCTGTCATTTCCCTCTTTTGCTTCGATCCCCTCCTTGCGAAAGAGGGGATGATGGGGAGATTCATCTGCTAATCATAAACAGTATCACATCAAGATTTTCAAAAGAAATGCTTTCATACTTTTTGACCTGTTTTCCCTTCTCTAATTTTTCACATACTGTCAAGAAATAAGATACAATACAATTGTAATCCTGGCAATTCCGACTGGGTCCGTTAGATTCCGTTGGAGTTGACTACAATTTGACTACAGTTGACTACAGTCAGAATTTTTAGTAAGGTGGTGGAAGTGGAAAAGGCATAATCATAAAAAGATCAGTAAGTTGTGTAGGTAATGATATAATTTATCCCTCATTAGCCTTTCGACATACATTTTCTATAAAAGAATCTGATAACCAAAGACCTGCATTTTGAAGTTTTTCTAGAGATTCGCGTACTGATGAAATAACACCTCTTCTTTTCGCAAGTAATATTATTCCAACTGTACCTGTATAGTAGCATCCTAACGAAATAGCACATCGTCTCGCTTCACGATCGTCTACTACGGCCCAAAATTTAGGATTCTGCAAGGCATAAGACAATACAGCACTTTCACCTCTACCTAAATCCCATGATGCAACAGTTGGATGAATAATTACATTGTTAATCTGTTTAATCCGTTTATTTGAGAATAAAGTTCTTGAAGCAGCATCTATTTTACCTTTATCGGTAATTTCTTTACATACCGAATCAGGTACTATTATTTCTGTAAATAATGCTGGAAGTAAATCAGATAGGCCACTTGCAAAGAGACAAATTAATGGAGATGCGTTAACAACAACGTGTTCAATCCGCATTTTGTATTTCTTCTTCTATTTCATCTGCTGTATATTGAAAAGGGGATACCCGAAAACGAGATAATGAGAAAATGAATTCAGAGCGTGATAGCCCTGCTATTTCTGCGGCTTTTTCTTGTGATATTATTCCCATCTCATACCATTTTACCGCGGCTGCAAGACGCAATTCTCTGGCAAACTCATTTGGATCCTTTCGAAGTGCTGAAAAGGCACCTTCTGGCATATCGAGCTTTAATAATATTGACATAAATATCTCCTACATTTCGTATCTTTATTCTAATTACCTATTTTCTTGTGTAATATAGTATTGATTACTTATCGAGCTCTATATTTTCATCTCATGTCTTTTTCCTATAAAACTTCTTAACTTTTTTATCCAAATAAATAGGTATTTCCAGTTCCTCTATAGGTCTGTAAAACTTACCTTGCTCCGCTTTTGAAAAGTCATATTCTTTTCGCATTGCATTATTTTATCTCATTATAACAAAATCATACCCTTTAGCTAAGTTTAAAAGATTTTCTCTTCAAAGGAGGACAATAGCAACAAATATGAATAACCTTACGTAAAATTAGCCCACGAATAGTTATCGATTTAAGATAATCATATGCTTTATCATCATTTGTATGTAGAATTTTATAAATTATAATGCTGCAAACTTTCTTGCATAGAGTTGCGATTTTATAGCATTAATCAATGATAAAATCAAAGATAAAAAGATGTTTGAGTTACATTCCAAGTCTTCTGCAAATCTCAGATATCTGGCGTAATGCCTGCTCATATTTATCGGTGGTAATGATTGCCTTATCCAGTGATCCGTAATGCTGCTCAAGACATTGCAACAACAATGCCTTAATCCTTTGTTCATCGGGTAAATTGGGAAGTGTTGACTTTGTATAAAGCTCTTCAAGGTGCTTTTCTTTCGTATTGAAATAATTAATAACCTGTGGCTCTGACCATTCTCCCCTGCGGATAGACTTTAATTGCTCGTTATTTCTCTGTAAATCAAGGTCTCCTTCTATCAGTATCTGTTCCACTTCGTTTAATAATCTGACTATATGATAGGCAAATTTCACATCATAGCCGTACGTATTTACCGTTTCTTTTCGTTTGCCCTCACGTTCTTTTGATTTCATCTTATGCATCTGGCTATAGGCATAACCCTTAAACTTGTACCAAGCACCTTTATGCAGAAACATTTTACGGTTCTCCCTGACCATTTGACCTATCTGGGTGATATGAATCATGCAGTTTTGGGGAGTAAAGAGAGAGTCGATGATATTGGGATTATTTTCCATGCATAATTGAAAATATTTCACAATGGAATACACCGTAAAATCATAGTGCTTTTCATTATGCAGTATGTGGTGTTCCTCCCATTGTTCGAATCTTCGGGAATGTTTTCCGAAACCCGGTATTTCGTCTTTTAAATGCGGGAATATTTCCTCTTTTGGGGGTATGACAAAACCATAGATATCTTGGTCGGATCCGTCTTTTGTTACTCCATACGCCTCACTACCAATTATGGTAAGGTACTGTACGTTATTTATTAGCCAGTGTGGCGGGTATATTTTGCCTTGTTCTTTCAGGGTATGGATGATCATTTACTTATTTTCATTCATTAATGTTGCATAAGGATAATGATATTTGGTTGGTATTGTTTGTCTTCTCTTTTTACAGAACCGTGATCGATGAAGGTCGCTTAATTGTAGAAAGCCAACTCTCTGTCTTTTTGTGCAATTGCTCGAGTAACAAAAAGACTGCTTATATCATAGAGGTCGCTTATATACCGTTCAGCTTCCGCTAATGAGATTTTACCGTTTTTGTATGCTTTGATTACAATGCCAAGCGAACCTATCGGTGTTATTTGAAGAGATTTGGCTGCCTCGCGAACAGCAAGATCGTCAGTCAATAAAATTGGCAGATTTATTTGTCTACAGAGATACAGACATTCTATCTCTCCGGAATGTAATTTCTCTAATTTTTCTTTATGTGTGAATTCGGAAATTTGCAATTCTGGTAAATTGTGGTTGGTAATGTGTATCTCTTTTGATATGTTTTTACTGTGTTTACCAATTTCCAACCATACGGCATGCGGAAAACGTGTACGACATCAAATATGTGTAGGATTGCAATACCGCCGATCTCGCTCAGGTGGATAAGCGGACCTGCATCAGCCACAGCAGCCTTTATTTCTTCATCGCCCACGCTAAGTCCTCCATCACGGCATCACGCTGTTTTTCAGCCAATTCTACCCAGTCAATCCCCACCGCTTCTATAGCCTCACCACGAGAAATTTCTCCCCGTAAATAACGACCAAGAATAAGTTCACGCGTTAATTGGCGTAGTTCAGTCTGTAATGCCAGCGCCATTACTTCTGTTTCTGACTTATGTGTTTCACGTACCAGTGTTTCTAAATTTGTCATAATATTTTCCATAATTCTAAACTCCCACTTTAAGATTGTCCGGTTGCTTACTTCATCTAACTTGCTACTCTGCTTTATTATCAGTGCCTCTGAATCGTTTGTCTATTTTATCTTATCAAAACACATATTCTGAACTATAATGAAAAAGTTTATGAAAGAATATGCTCCAAAGAATTCTCTGATACCAAATCGCCATCATACGATAAAATATAGTCCAGTGGAATCCAACCAATGGTTGAATGATTTCTTTGTTGCAACTGATAGCACTCAGGGCATTCATTAATGCCTTTTCCAACTCCTTCATCGAAGACCACAACCTGTTTCGCAAATAGTTTTCACGAAGATGTTCCCACAGATGTTCCGCAGGATTGAGTTCAGGGCTATACGAGGGCTGAAAGATAATTCGAATATTCTCGAAAGTCTCAAGGTCTTTGGCCTTGTGCCAAGGGGCTCCATCCATAACCATTATATTCTATGATCTTTGTAGAAGAGAGAAAACTCTCGCAAATAGAGAGTCATCGTTTCTGTATCTGTACTGGGTAAGATCAGCGGAAAAGAATCGCCGTCTGCCGGGCAAACAGCACCATAAACGTAGGTATACTCTCTGACTCGTTGTATGGGCACGATAGGGCGAAAGCCTGCTGGCGCCCAACAACGCGCAGGATTACTCATACGGCCAAAGCGTGCCTCATCTTGGAAAAACACTTTCAGCGGGCGTGTGTCTTCCTCCGCAAAGGTTCGAACGGAGGATGCCACCATCTCGGGAAATTTTTTTTAAACTCTTCCTGTGTTTCTGAATCGCTCCTGGGATGCCGTGGACTGGGTTCTATTTTTCTCCATCCATGACGATGGAGAAGATCATATGCGTAATCTTTCGAGACTTCTGTCCCCAACTTTTTTGCAGCATATTCACGAATAGTCTTGGCAATCACTATGGCTCCTTGCTCGCCACTACTCCTTAACTCTTCCAGTAATTCTTCCTCTTCATTCCACGATAATAATCCCCTCCTACGCCCACCGCGTCCTTGCAGTATAAAGGCGTCTGGCCCCTTGTGTTTATACTGATGCATCCACTGGTGTACGGTTCCTGTGCACACACCTACGAGTTCACCGACTTCTTCCGCTTTCAGTCGTTTGGTAACTGTAATATAAAGTACTTGCCATCGTTGAAATTGTTGACGACTTTCTGACGATAGCATTCTTTCCTTTATCTCTTCCGGTTTCAAATGCCCGGCAATAACGGTATGTCTCATGATTATGCCCTCCCTCCAAAATTTAATCTCCGAAGAAAGTATAGCATATATATTTATTGTTTGAAAGCTAATTAGTATAACGTCCCCATTTATGGGATAAATAAATGGGGAGACCTCTTCAACTCCCGCCAGAAGCTAGCATTGATTACCTTTGTGGAGAAGGTGAGAAAAGTTCATAGAAAGTTAAAGGTGAAGGATTTGAAGAAGAATATGCAAAGGTAGTGGTGAGTTATTTAGCATTGGGGCTAGATAGGTTGGCTGATTTCGGATCGTCTTTATGTGTGCTGAACCCAACAGGTGGAAGAGGTGTCGTCCATACATTTGGGCGACAAGCACTTCCTATGGTATGGGATTATGCAGAATCTAATCCTTTCTTAAAAAAAGGTGCGGGTTGGCCAACAGCTTGTGAAAAGAATGAGAAATGGATTAATCATGCATCCTCATTTTCAGAAGTTCCTCCTACAATTACCCAATCTTCTGCTAGCTCTCTACCTTATTCTGACAATTTCTTCGAAGCAGTTTTTACCGATCCGCCATATTACAACAATGTTCCATATGCCGATTTATCTGATTTTTTCTATGTATGGCTGAAAAGAACAGTAGGTAATTTGTATCCAGAACTCTTTTCGACACCGCTCACTCCAAAAACGAATGAAGTTGCAGAAATGGCAGGATGGGACAAAGAACGATATTCATATAAGGATAAAACTTTCTTTGAGAATAATCTAAAAAAATCTTTTCAAGAAATACATCGTGTACTAAAACCAGATGGTATTGCTGTCATTGTCTATGCCCATAAGTCTACAGAGGGATGGGAAACGATGATCAATTCACTCTTGGATTCTGGTTTAATTATGACGGGTGCCTGGCCGTTAAGTACAGAGATGGCAGGCAGGCTTAGGGCGAATGAATCTGCCGCACTTGCCTCTTCCATTTACATCGTTGCCCGTAAGATGAAGCGACTACCAACAGGTTTTTATAATGCGGTTGGGGAGGAATTAAAACAGCACCTCAATAAGAAGCTGGAACGGCTCTGGTCGGAGGGAATTGGAGGCGCTGACTTCTTTATCGCCGCTATTGGTTCTGCAATAGAGGTGTTTGGAAAATATGAGAAAGTAATAAACTTTGAAGGCGCTATTGTACGTGCTGACCGATTATTAGAGGATGTCGGAAAGATTGCCACCGATTATGCTGTTCGTAAAATACTCCACAATGGGTTTTCCGGTGAAATATCTGATTTAACTCGCTTTTATGTACTATATCGGTGGGATTATGGCGAGGCAAAAGTACAATTTGACGAGGCTAACAGACTTGCTAGAAGCTGTAGAATTGAGTTGGCAAGAGAGTGGAATAGATCAGGATTTATCAAGAAAGAAAAGGAGTTCATACGGCTTCTTGGCCCACAGGATAGAAAATCTGAGGATATTAAAGATTCATCAGAATTGATAGATGTACTTCATCGTGTCCTCCTTTGCTGGGAAAAGAGCAAGAGAGATGAAATGTTGGAGTTGCTTAAAGAATCAGGATTTGGCAAGAGCGAGGCATTCTATCGTGTTGCCCAGGCAATTTCCGAGATCTTGCCCAATGAGAGTAAGGAAAAGAAGCTATTAGATGGATTCTTAGCGGGCAGGGAAAGATTACGGGAAGAAATAACAAAAGAATCATCCATGCCAAAACAAAAGAAGTTGCTTTAATATTACACCGAAAAAAATTTCAGTTTTTTAGCATAATCCTACTGATTCTGCTTGGTATCTACAATATCACGAAATAACATGTGGACAATTATAGAATAAAGACAAATGTTATGTTCACAAGGAGATTTCCTAGATGAGTTATGACTCAAAAGTCTTTAATGTAATAATAGCTTCTCCGGGCGATGTCGCATCAGAGAAATCGATCATTAGAGATGTGATTTACGAATGGAACGCTGTTCACTCAAGGAATAGAAATATTGTGTTGCTTCCCGTTGGCTGGGAGTCGCATTCCTCACCTGAAATGGGTGAGAGACCACAAGAAATCATAAACAATCAAATTCTTGATAAGTGCGATCTTCTGGTAGGCGTGTTTTGGACGCGAATAGGAACAGAAACTGGTGAATACACCAGCGGAACGGTCGAGGAGATTGAAAAGCACATTGCGTCTGGAAAACCCGCAATGCTTTATTTTTCTTGCCAACCTGTACACCCGGATAGTGTAGATATGGAGCAATATTCGAAATTAAAGGAATTTAAGAAGTCATGTCAGAGTCGAGGGTTATATGAAAGTTATGATAGCTATTCGGAATTCAAAGAAAAATTCTATAAGCACCTTCAGATCAAGGTTAATGAACATGAAATATTTCAATTTCAGGCCGGAGATGTTTTTGCAGATTTAGAGATACATGAATCTAACACAAGCATTCCTCAGTTAAGCGACGAGGCAAGAGTTCTTTTGAAAGAAGCGAGCCAAGACAGTCATGGCCATATCCTATACGTGCGTTCCCTTCGTAGTACGAATATTCAGACAAATGGCAAAAACATCATCCCAGAACAAGATAGGAGGGTTGTTGCAAAATGGGAGTCGGCACTTCAAGAGCTTGTCTATACAGGGCTATTGGTTGAGCGAGGCTATAAAGGAGAAGTGTTTGAAGTAACTAATCTCGGATACCAAATTGCAGATATGATCAAGTTGTGATTCATAATTTTGCTGATATGGCGTTTTGTGCTAGTGTGTGTTCGTACCTGTTACCCAAACGTTAAATTTAATAAAATATGGAAGATACGATACCATCAGAAATTTTAAGTCTAGTTGCTTTAGTTATTGCCTTTACTTCTACTATTATCAATTATCTTCTTTTGCGGCTTCATAGAGATCCAGAAGTAATCGTTTATGCTGCATCGGATCATAGGAGGCCGTCGATAATTAATTTAGTAATTGAAAATATTGGCAAAGGGTTAGCATTCGATGTCAAATTTGAAACAAATCGTTCAATTCCTCAAAGGGCTTTTGGATTCGAAAACGCACCTAACCCGAAACCAATGGATAATGGACCACTAATTATCGGTATTCCTTCACTTGGTGTTGGAGAAAAACGAATCATTACTTGGGGTCAATTTGGTGGTTTAAATAAAGGACTTGGTGATGATGTATTGGATATTACAGCTACATATCGAAGCTGTCCAATGCTTCGATTTACGAAACAAAAACATAAAACCAAGTCCAGAATAGACATTAAATCATTCAAAGGCACGGATGCATCTGACCATAACTGTGATAAAAAAGCAGCAGAACAGCTAGGGAATATAGCAAAGTCTCTGATAAATCTAACGGACATAATACAAAAAACACTTGGGGTTGCATTAAAACAGGAAGAAACGGCTAAGGAAGAATTTAAGAAGTTATATGGATGGAATGATGGTAAGATATACTTCAAGAATGAAGATCACAAGAAAGAATAGTGTGTAACTGACAATGAAGAATTGTATAATCAATTAATAGAAATTTGTAGAAAATATTTTAGGAGTAATAACAAATGAAGGTATTTGATAGGATTGAGATTAATCCACGAGTATGTAATGGTAAGCCAGTAATTAAAGGCACCAGGATACCCATATCGGTGATTCTTGAACTGATAGCGGAGGATAAGTCATGGCAGGAAATACTTAATAGTTATCCTGAATTGACGAAAGATGATATCCATGCAGCTTTGCATTATGCAAAGGCATCCCTTGATCATAGCGAGTTAGAAGAAATTAATGTCTAAGCCGTTAAAACTATACTTAGACCAAATGTTTCAAGTAGATGTTGCTCAAGCTTTGCGTGAGCAAGGATATGATGTATTGCGCGCTTCTGAAACGGGTCAGGCGAGAGCGGACGACTATCAGATTTTAGAAAAGGCAATATCTGAAAATCGCGTATTAGTTACCCTTGATGAACATTTTGGAGATTGGGTAGTATTACCACTCAGTAGCCATCCAGGAGTTATTCGAATTAAGGTAAATCCGACTACTTCCGGAAAAGTTATTAAGCTTCTCTCGCATTTCTTACGCAAGAATCATACATCAGAACAATTTACGGATCATTTAGTTATACTATCAGAAAAATGTGCAAAGTGGATTCTGACGGCATAAAGTATACTGAAAAGGCCTAATTTAGGGAAAAATCATGAAACCATTTCATACCATTGCTATCCCACATAAAGATATTTTAGCTGGCATGCTTACGATGGACGTATTTGCCGCTGACCTCTGGGAAGTATAATGGACTGGGTTTTTCGGACCAGTAGTTAAGAGTCATTTTTGGTAGAATAAGAGATGAAAGGAGGTCCGAAAAGATAAGGATGAGAAAGAGTTTTAATTCAGAATTTATGGCAAAAGTAGCCCTGGAGGCAATAAGAGGGGAAAAGACGATAGCGGAGTTGTCATCAGAATACGAAGTACACAGGACACAGATAGTAAATTGGCGAAAACGAGCATTAGAGGGGATGGTAGAGATATTTCAGGGGAAAGGGGAGAAATTACGGGAAGAGAAGGTGATAGATGAGCTTTACCGGCAGATAGGCCAGTTGAAGGTAGAGAACGAATGGCTTAAAAAAAAATCTGTACAGTTTGAGCGTTGAAGAGAAGGGGAGGTTAATAGAAGTAGAGCATAAGGGATTAAGCATACGGCGGCAGTGTGAGCTTTTAC